>NZ_SMLD01000209.1:0-14935 GCF_004352805.1 Nonomuraea mesophila | reverse complement strand
GCCAGGGACCGGGGGCGCTTCACCCGCAACTTCGTCGTCCAGGGCACGGCCGCCGAGTGGGCGCTCTCGCTGATGGCGGTCCTGCGCGGGCTGCTGCCCGAGCCGGCCCGGCTGGTCTTCTTCCAGCACGACGAGGTGATGGTGCACTGCCCGCTGGAGCAGGCCGAGGAGGTGATGGCGGCGGTGTCGTCCGCGGCGGCCGAGGCGAGCAGGCTGCTGTTCGGGCGGACGCCCGTACGCTTCCCGATGGAGACCGTGGCGGTCACCTCCTACGCCGACGCCAAATAGCCCAGCAGCACCCCGATCCTCCGGCTTCCCGGCCCTCCGGCACGGCTCATCGGGGCACGGGCGCGTCAGCCGGGGGAAGGAGTGGCGGGGGTGCGGCGCCGGAGCGAGAGGAGCCAGAGGCCGGCGAGGGTGACCATGATGCCCACGACCAGGCCGAGCATGCCGTAGCCGAGCAGCCCGACGATCGCCCCGGCGACGATCGTGCCGGTGGCGCCGCAGACGTTCATCAGCAGGTCCGACAGTCCCTGTACGGCGGGGCGGCGGGACAGGGGGACGGACTCCGTGACGAGGGCGGAGCCGGACACCAGGCCGCATGACCAGCCCAGGCCGAGCAGCACCAGCGCGGCCGTCACCTGCCACACCCGGTGACCGGCCGTGCCCGCCAGCGTGGCCGCGCAGAGCAGCAGGGCCATCCCGAGCGCCAGCACCGGCACCTTGCCCGCCCTGTCGGCCAGCCAGCCGACGACCGGCGACAGCACGTACATGCCGGCGATGTGCAGGCTGATCACGATGCCGATGACGTCGAGGTTGGCGCCGTCGTGGTGGAGCTTGACGGGGGTCATCGACATGACCGACACCATCGCCGTGTGGCTGACCGCGATCATGACGAGCGCCGTGCGGGCCATCGGGTTCGTCCGCAGCGTCTCCCAGGCCGTCCTGATGGTCCGGTTGCGGCCGGGGCCGGGCACCTCTTGTGTGTCCTGCAGCCCGCGTGCCAGCTTGAGCGGGTCGGGCCGGAGCAGTACGAGGATGATGAGCAGCGCGAGGGCGAACGCCAGCGCGGAGAACGCGAACGGCCCGGCCTTCTCCGCCATCCCCAGCCTCATGCCGATCTGGTCGGCGGGTCTGGCCAGGTTCGGGCCGGCGACGGAGCCGATGGTGGAGGCCCAGACGACCAGGGAGAGGTGCCTGGCCGAGCGGCCCTTCGGCGAGAGGTCCGTGGCGGAGTAGCGCGCCGCCAGGCTGCCCGCGCTGCCGCCGCCCACCAGCACCAGCCCGGCCAGCAGGAGCGGCCACGAGCCGAGGCTGATGGCGGCCACGGAGATCGCGCAGCCTGCCAGCGCCGCGAGGTAGGCGAGCGACAGGCCCGCGCGCCGCCCGCCGCTGCCCGAGGCCCTGGCCGTCGGCAGGGCCAGCAGTGCCGCGCCGAGCACGGTGGCCGTGCCGGCGAAGCCGCTGATCACGGTGGATCCCGACAGCTCGTCCACGACCACCGAGCTGAGCGCCAGCCCGACCGCCACGCCCACGCCGCCCACGATCTGCGTCGCGGACAGGACCGCCAGGGTACGACGCTGAATGCTCGGGATCCGGTCAGAGGGCAGCGTCGTGGGCTGTATGGGGGCGCTGGTCACCAGTGAAGTCTGACATAACCCCCAACATCACCCCAAAGACGACAGTGTCTTGTTCTCATAGGGTGACGGACGGCGGAACCCTCACAAGATCGATACCGCGTCGCCCACGGCGATGCGCCCGGGGCCGTCGGGGATCAGGTTGATCCCGAACCAGACCTTGCCGTCCCACTTGCGGTGCCTGGACAGCGTCCTGATGGGCTCCTTGCCCTTGGTGTACGTGGTGGTGTCGATCGTCGTCAGCACGCAGCGGTCGCAACCCTTGGTGACCCGGAAGTCCACGTCGCCGATGCGCAGCCGCTTCCACTCGTCCTCGGCGAAGGGCGTGTCCACCCCGTCGATCACCACGTTCGGCCGGAAGCGGTGCATGGGCAGCGGGCCGGGCGGCTCCTCGCCGCGTTCGAGCGCCGTCTCCCCGATCCAGTCGTTGAGCCGGTCGAGCGAGGCGCCGGTCGTGAGGAGAAGGGGATAGGCGTCCGCCAGGCTCACGCGGTCGTCCGGCCGTCCGTACGCCGGATCGACCGGGCGGCGGGTCGGGTCGTCGAGCCACTTGAGCCGCACCGGCTGCCCGGCCAGTTCCGACAACCACCGGGCCGCGTCGTCGCCGCAGTCGGTGAGCTCCACCGGGGTGCCCCACACGTCCACCGTGGACATCGCAACGGCCGGTGTGACCCGCAGCGGGGCCGCGTGCGGACCGGTCAGCGTGAGCACGTCGCCGTCGAGGCGGGCCACACAGGCCAGCAGTGCCGGTTCCTCGCGCGCGGTCAGGATGATCCCGTCCTTGTCGGTGATGAGGTAACGCCGGTCGCCTGCCAGGCCCCAGGGGTGTACCTCGGCTTCATCGACGTCATGGCCCGCAGTGGACTTGATGGGATAAAAGCGAATGCTTCCCAGCTTCATACGCCCGAAGGTATCTCACTGATCGGCGCGCTCTGAAGGGGCGCGGTCCTGCGGTGCAGGGCCGCGGCCAGCGCGACCGCGCCGAGCGCCACCACGCCGATGACGGCGCCGATCCACGCGACGGACGGGTAGCCGAACTCCGCGCCGATGGCCAGCCCGCCCAGCCAGGGGCCGACGGTGATGCCGACGTTGAAGGAGGAGACGTTCATCGCGGCGGTCAGCGTGGGGGCGTCCTTGGCGAGGGCGAAGGGACGGGCGTTCAGCGCCGGATTGGTCCCGAATCCGAACACGCCGAGCAGGAAGACCAGCACGACGGCCAGCAGGGGCACGGTGGCGGAGGCGGCCAGCGCGGCCGAGGTCATGATGAGGCCCGTGACGCCGGTGAACAGGACGAGGAACGGCCGCGCGTCGGCGGTCCTGCCGCCCATCGTGATGCCGATCAGCGCGCCGACCCCGTACAGGGCGAGGACGGCGGGCACCCAGGCCGGGTCCAGGCCCGTGCTGCCCGTCAGCAGGACGCTCAGGTAGCTGAAGGAGGCCAGCAGGGCCGCCGTGGTCAGCGCGATCGTGCCGTAGGCGAGCCAGAGCGGGGGGTTCAGCATGGCGCGCAGCTCGGCACCGACGCGCGGTCCGGTCCCGGGCTCGGGACGGCCGCCGGGGATGGTGGCGAACACGCCGATCGCCGCGAGCGCCGACAGCCCGGCCACCGCGTAGAACGCGGCCCGCCAGCCGAGGTGCTGGCCGATGACGGTGCCCAGGGACAGCCCGATGATGGTGGCCACCGTCAGCCCGCCCGCCAGGATGCTCATCGCCCTGCCGCGGGCGTTCACCGGCACCAGGCCGATCGCGGTGCTCGCCGCCACGGCCCAGAAGCCGGCGTACACGAAGGCGCCCACCACGCGGGTGACGAACACGACCGCGTAGTCGGACGTCAGCGCGCCCACGACGTGCGAGAGGGCGAAGATCAGCATGAACGTCAGCAGCGCCGTACGGCGTGGCCAGCGCAGCGTGGCGATGGCCAGCACCGGAGCGCCCACCAGCATCCCGATGGCGAAGGCCGAGATCAGCAGCCCCGCCTCGGGGACGGAGACGCCCAGGTCGCGCGACATCTCGGGAAGCAGCCCGGCCAGCATGAGCTCCGACGTGCCCTGCGCGAAGATCGACAGGCCCAATATGTAGACCGCCAGTGGCATGGCGATTCCTCCACCAATTTTAGAATGAGCAGTACAAAATTAGGCGACAAAAAGCTCAGAACGCGTCCATCGCGGTCCGTGCGATGGACGCGAGGGTCTCCCGGCCGGCCCCGCCGCGGGCGGCCACGCGCATGCCGCTGACCGTGGCCACGAGGAAGTGTGCCAGGGCGAGCGCGTCCTTCCCCGCGCCGATCTCGCCCCGTGCCATGCCCTGCTCGATCGCCGAGCGCATCATCCGCACCCGCTTGTCGTTGTCGAGCCGCAGCAGCTCGGAGACCTCCGGATCGTGCGGGCCCAGCTCGACCAGTGAGTTGACCACCAGGCAGCCGGCCGGCTCCTCCGGGTCGGGCTCGACCGCCCACCCCAGCACGGTGCCGACCTTCTCTCTGGCGGGCAGGCCGGAGTCCATCAGCTCGGCGAGCCGGGTGTTGCGCCCGTCCATGTAGTGGCGCAGCGCCTTCTTGAACAGGTCGTGCTTGCTCGTGAAGGTGTTGTAGATGCTGCTGCGCCCGAGGCCGGTGGCCGCGCACAGGGCCTGCGTCGAGGTGTTCTCGTAGCCCGCGTCCCAGAACGCGCGCATGGCGGCCTCGACCGCGCGGTCCTCCTCGAACATCCTCGGTCGCGCCATGCCCGGCACGCTACCAGTTTTGGAACGAGTAGTGCAATATGGTGGGGCGCGGCCGGCTCGCCGGCGTCAGGCGCTCCTGCGGAACGTGTCGAGGAACACCTTGCGCGTGCCTGCCTGGTCGTCCCACTTCAGCTCGGGCAGGTCGAACGTGATCGTGAACGCCGTATCGCCGTCGATCGTGACGTACCGGGTGAGCGCGTGCATGGGGACGCCGCTGGCGGTGGTGTAGGTGTACTCCCAGTCTGCGGCCTTCCATCCCCGGTAGGACAGGGCCCGCAACTGCACCTGGATGTAGCTCTCCCTGCCTCCCTCGGCCTCCTCCTTGCTCAGCCGGGACAATCCGCCGTCGGCCTGCGGCGTCGCCCGTTCCACCACGATCCGCATGCCGGAGTCCTTCGGCCCGTCGAACGTGGCCCTGCCGTCCGCCTCGGCCGGCTTCCAGCCCTCCGGCACGCCGGCCGCGAACCCGGCGAGGGTGTGCTCCTCGTAGCCCTCCGGCACGGGGGAGGGCTCGCCGGCCCCGGCCGCGGGGCTCGGCTGGGCGGGGGCGGTCGTCGTCGCGGCCGTCACCGCGGCCGGCTCCTGCGCCTGCCCGCCGGACAGGAAGATCATCACGGCGCCCGCGACGACGGCCACCGCCACGATCGCGCTGACGAACGTGAGCGGTGTCGGCCGGCCGTCACGGATCCACGTACCGCCGTCGTCCTCGTTCCTGCGCCGGCTCGTGCCGCTGCGCGGCGCGGCGGCGGGCAGTTTGGTGAGTTTGTTGCTGCTGATGTCGTGAGAGAGGTTGCGTGACTGCTCGTGCAGATCCGCGGGCGAGGCCAGCGGCCACGGGGTCGCGCCGGACGTGCGGCTGTCGGAGGTCAGCGGCAGGATCGGCCGGGGCTGCGGCCCCAAGTGCGCGCCCGGCCCGTCGGGGTCGTCCATGGGCCGGTACGGCTCGAACGGGGCCTGACCGCCCGGCGAGGACGGGCCGCCACCCGTGGGGAAACCGCCCGAGGACGAGGGACCGGCGAACGAGGAGGGGCCGGCGAACGAGGCAGGGCCGTCCAGGGACGGGGACCCGCCCAGGTGTGCAGCGCCGTCCAGGGAGGAAGGGCCGCTTCGGAACGAGGGGTCGCCCGGGTGTGAGGGGCCGTCCAGCGAGGAGCGGCCACCTGGGGGAGCCCCGCCGTCGAACGCGTGCGGGCCGCTCAGCGAGTGCGGGCCGGAGGACGCGTGCGGGCCGCCGAGCGAGTGCGGGCCGCTGTCCGGCCGCTGCGGACCCGAGGGGGCGCCGAACGCGTCGAACTCCTGCGCCGGCGGTAACTGGTCGGTCCGGTGGCTGCCCGACGGGCTCGTCATCCCGTCATAGGGCATCGAGTAGCCGCCCGACGGGCTGCTCGCCGGGTCGTACGGCACCCGCACCGGCCCCGAGGGCGTCTCCACGATCCGCGACGGCATCGGCCCCGAGGGGTGTTCGAGCGGCGGCAGCAGCCCCGCGGGCGTCGGGTCGGCCTGGCTGGGCAGGGTCTCCGGCGGGCGCGGCCGGGGGGAGCCGTGCGCCCGCAGCACCGCCTCCAGCATCTCGATGACCTGGGCCGAGGTCAGCCGCTCGGCCGGGTTCTTGCGCAGCAGGCCCTCGATGACGGGCCTCAGCGCCCCGGCCCGCTGCGGACTGAGCGGGTCCTGGGTGAGCACCGCGCCGAGCACCGCGATCGCGTCAGGCCCTTCGTACGGCGGCCGCCCCTCGACGGCGGCGTACAGCGTGGCGCCGAACGACCACAGGTCGGCCGCCTGCGTGATCGGCTGCCCGGACAGGCGCTCGGGCGGGATGTACGCGGGCGACCCCATGAGGAGCCCGGTCTGCGTGATCGTCACGTCGCCCTCGATGGCGGCGATGCCGAAGTCGGTCAGGACGACCCGGTCGGAGGTCAGCAGCACGTTGCCGGGCTTGATGTCGCGGTGCATGATGCCGGCGGCGTGGGCGTGCCTGACCGCGTCGAGCACCCGGATGCCGATCTCGGCCGCCTGGATCACCGGCAGCGGCCCGCTCTGGCGTACGGCCTGTTCGAGGGACCACGCGCGGACCAGCTCCATCACGATCCACGGGCGGCCGTCCTCCTCGACGACGTCGTGCACGGTGACGATGCCGGGGTGGGTCAGCCGCGCGGCGGACCGGGCCTCGCGGAGCATGCGCCGGTGCGCCACCTGCTTGCCCGCGTGGTCGAGCCCGTAGGGCAGGATCAGCTCCTTGACCGCGACGTCGCGGTCGAGCAGGACGTCGTGGGCCTGCCAGACCATTCCCATGCCGCCCCTGCCGACCGGCGACATCAGCCGGTAGCGCCGGCCGATCAGGCGGCCCTGGCTCTGCGGGGTGCCGCTCGGGGGGCCTCCCTCCGCGCCGGGGCCGCTGAGCAAGCGGTCGGCTGCCATATTTCCGCCCCCATCTCGCCTCATCCGTCACGTGCGTTCTCACGCTACTTGCAGATTGCCACGGTAAAAGCCGCCGGACGCCTGCCGTATGGGGCTTTCGACCAGGCCCGGAGGCAGGCCGCGGCGGATTTGTTGCTGGCCTGAGGTTCGTTACGATATCGGCGCTATTACCGCAAGGGAAGCTGACGTTGCTTGACAATAGTGCTGACGTGCGGCTATTTCGCTATTCAAATGACCGGCTTACCGTGCGGGCCAATGCCAGCAAGGCGTTGGTGAACGCCTCCGCGGGCGGCTCGACCAGACCCGCGCCGACCTGTCCAGTGCCGGCCACGCGGCCCGCGATGCCGGTGTTGACCACGGGCAGCAGGCCCGTCCTGGCCACCAGGGCGAGGTCGATGCCGACAGGAGTGCCGCGGAAGCCGAGACCCGGGATCTGGTAGGCGGGATGCTCGGCCAGCGTGATCTCGTACATCGACCGGGTGGCCTTGACGGCGTCGGCGACCTCGCCGCCGACGAAGCGCACGATGGCAGGGGAGGCCGCCATCGCGAAGCCGCCCAGGCCCGAGGTCTCGGTGATGGTGGAGTCGCCGATGTCCGGGTTGGCGTCCTCGGGGCCGTACGCGCCCAGATAGAGCCCGTCGGGCACCCCGGCCGGGCCGGTGAACCAGCGTCCGCCGAGGCCCGAGACCTGCACGCCGAAGTCGGTGCCGTTCCTCGCCATCGCGACCACGAGGGAGGATCCGGGCACGTCGCGGGCGGCGTCGGTGCTGACCTTGGCCGCGGCCATGCCTGCGTTCAGGAAGAAGTGGTCGTTGCCGTTGATGAAGCGCAGCACCTGCGCGGCGGCGGCGGGCGCGGCCTCGACCACGGCGGGCGCCAGCTCGCGCAGCAGCAGCGAGGTGGCGGCGCGGTTGCGGTTGTGCAGCTCGTCGCCCATCTGCAGCGCCTGCGCGATCAGCGTGCGCAGGTCGATCGGCCCCGTACGTTCCAGCGCCGCGGCCAGGGCGGGGCCGAGCACCTCGTCCATCCAGCGCAGCCGCTCCAGCACCTCGGGCCCGTACGCGCCGTAGCGCAGCACCTTGCCCAGGCCCTCGTTGAGCGAGCAGTAGGCGGTGCCGCCGTGTTCCTCGTCGCGCACCTCGAACATCCACATGGACGGGCTCACCACGCCCGCCATCGGGCCCACGGCGGCGTGCTCGTGGCACGGGCGCAGCGTGACGCCGCCCGCGGCGAGCGTGCGTGCGGCCTCGTGCTCGTCGCCGGCCAGGCCCTCCAGCAGCATCGCGCCGATGAGGGCGCCGCGCATCGGGCCGGACGCGCGCTCCCACGTGATGGGCGGGCCCGCGTGCAGGAACGTGCCCTCCGCCAGCACCTCGGAGGCCCGCCGCACGCCCACCAGGTGCGGGCGGGCGGAGGTCAGCCGGCCGGCCGCCCGCTCGTTGGCGGCATGCCTGCGCGGGTCGGCGAGCACCTCGGCCAGCGCCTCCGCGGTGCCGGGCAGCGGCGGCCGCCACGCCACGGGGACCGTGGGCACGGCCTGGGCCCTGAGCGCGTCGTCGAGCAGGCCGGCGCCGACGGTGACGACGCGGGCCGGTGCGGAGAGCAGGGTCACAGCAGGCTCCTGGCGTGCCGGGCGGCCTCGGCGTTGGAGGTGAACACGGACGCGCCCGCCTCGCGGAAGGCGGCGGCCTGGCGGTGCAGGTCCTGCGGGTCGCCCTCCGTGCCGATCAGGGCGACGACCACGGTGGAAGGGGCGCGGGCGACGGCGTGCGCGAGCGAGGCGGCCGGGTCGGGGTCGGCGCCGTGGCCGAGCACCACGTCCATGAGCACCACGTCGGTGTCCTGGGTGTGGGCGAGCGCCTCGACGCGCAGCGACGGGTCGATCATCGGGTGGGCGCGTCCCCGGGTGTAGGCGTCGTCGCCGTAGTCGACGACGTCGCCGGTGCCGGTGATCATCGCGGCCTCCGCGCTGAGCGTGCCGCCGGCGTAGACGCCCTTGATCGTCTTGGCGGGCGGCCGGCCACCCGGCCACGAGGGCCAGGACGGCCACTCGGGCACGGGCCTGCCCAGGGCGCGTAGCGCCTGCTCCGTCGCCTCCGTCAGGTCGGGTGCGCCGTCCTGGAGCAGCGCGCGTACGACGGGCGTGCGCAGCCGGCCGAGCGACTCCTCCACGGCCCGCGCCACCTCGGGCGCGGGCGGCTTGGAGACGAGCACGATCAGCTCGGTGGCCGGGTCGTCGTCGAGCATGCGCAGCGCCCGCAGCGCCGCCAGCCCGCCCACCTCGGCCGACAGGTCCCTGCCGCCCACGCCGAGCACGTGGCTGACGCCGGTGCCCGCCCGGTCGAGCAGGCACGTCACCTGCTGCGCGCCGGTGCCGGAGGCCGCCACCACGCCGACGGGGCCGGGGCGGAGCACGTTCGCGAAGCCGAGGCCGACGCCGCCGATCACCGCCGTGCCGCAGTCGGGGCCCATCACGAGGACGTCCCTGGTCTCCGCCCGCTCCTTCAGCAGGCGTTCCTGCCACACGGGTACGCCGTCACTGAAGATCATGACGGGCAGGCCCGCCTCGACGGCGTCCAGCGCCTCGGCGAAGGCGTGCTCCCCTGGAGTGGAGACGAGAACCAGGCCGGCCGGTTGTCTCGCGGCCGAGCGGGTGGTCAGCGGCGGCTGGTGCTCCGGCGCGGGGTCCGGCCGACGGGAGGCGGTCAGCTGCCGGTCGGCCTCCTCGACGGCCGCCTCGGTGTCGCCCGCCCGTACGGCGATCAGCAGGTCCCCCGGGCCGCTCTCCGGGATCGTGAACCCCAGCTCGCGCAGGATGGAGACGTTGAGCTCGGTGGCCATGGCGACCATGGCCGCTTCCACACCCGGCAGGCCGGACAGCGCCCGGCTGACCCGCATGAGGGTGACGGAGTCGTGATAGGTCCCCCGGCGGACCAGCACCACCTCGCGCGGAACGTCACTCATGGGGCCGCCCCCTGGGACTGCCCCAGGGAGAGGACCGCGTTCACCCCGATGGTGACGCCCTGCGCCAGGTCCGAGCCCGACGTGTGGCCGAGCCGGTGCAGCCGGCGCAGCGCCGGTTCGAGCGGCTGCGTGCCGGTGAGGCCGCGCAGCACCCCGGTCACCTCGGGGCTGGCCGCGCCCGCGGCCGCGCAGTGCAGCAGCGTGGCCGACAGGGGAGTCGTCCGTGAGCGGGCGTCGAACGTGACCGTCGCGCCGAGCCAGCCCGCCAGCCAGACCGCCCGCTCCACCCCAGCCGCCGCGCCCAGGTGCCGCAGCGTCACCAGCAGCCCGGCCAGCACGTCGTCGCCGCTCGGCGTGAGCCCGGGCCCCAGGCCCATCAGCTGCTCGGCCGCCGTCACCGCCCACAGCAGCCGGCCCTCGGCGCACCCGCCGGCGAGCAGGTCGAGCGCGGGATTGCCGGTCAGTCCCGGCTCGGGCGGGTCGATGAGGCGGCCGGCGGCGTACGCGAGGCTCCCGAGATCCACGGGACCGAGCGGCGGCGCGGGATCCCACCACCGCCGTACGGTCAGGCTCAGCGGGCCCAGCTCGATCGACCGGTCGCCCACCGAGGCGTCGTCACCCACCGTGACCTTCGGGAGCGGACCCGCCAGCAGCACGGAGTTGGGCAGCCGGATCGCCTCGCCGGTGATGACCGCGATCACCGAAGGTTCGAGCTCGGTCCTGACCTCCAGATAGATCCCGCCGGGGAACGCGGCGAGCACCCGCGCCGGGCGGCGGGACGACTCAAGGACGGGACGTACGGCCGTGCTGGCCGCTCCCGTGACGTGGACGCGGGTACGTCGCGCGTGGGTACTGACCGTCACCGAACCTCCCAACCGACCCTGGTCCTGACCGTAGAACGGGCCCGGAACCCTCCGTACGGGTAAATTTGCCAACAGTGAGCGGGAAGGTTGGCTCTTCCTGACAGACGGCTCCCGGGGTCACAATCACTTCCATGGAGCCCCCCGTCCGTCTGGCCAGCACAGGAACGATCACTCATGGCGTGTCCGTCGGCGAGGTGCTCGGCGTGTCCACCCTCGCCGGGGCCAGGCTGATCGCGGGGGAGCGCGGGCTGGGCCGCATCGTGCAGCGGCTCAACGTCATGGAGGTGCCCGACATCCTGGCCTGGGTCAAGCCGCACGAGCTGCTGCTCACCACCGGCTACCCGCTGCGCAACACGCCCCAGTCGCTCGGCCGGCTGGTGGCCGACCTGGACGAGCGGGGGCTGTCCGCCCTGGCGATCAAACTGGGCCGCTACGTCGACGAGCTGCCCGCCGAGATGGCCGAGCAGGCCGACCGGCTCGGTTTCCCGCTCATCCAGCTGCCGGACGACGTCGGCTTCGACGACATCCTCAACCAGGTGCTGACCGACATCCTCAACCGCCAGGCGGCCGTGCTCGCCCGCGCCGAGGAGGCGCACCGGGCGCTGGTGCAGGTGGTGCTGGCCGGCGGCGGGCTCAACGAGGTCACCGCCGAGGTCGCGCACCTGCTGGACGTGTCGGTGGCGGCGGTCGACGGCTCCGGCCGCGTGCTGGCCGCCGCCGGTCCCGCCGGCGGCGGCGGGCACATGAGCGTCCTGTGCGAGTCGCTCACCCACGAGGGGCCCCCGGCGGCCGAGGCCGACGGGGCACGCAGGCGCTCGTTCGCGTCGGTGCCGGTGCTGGCCGGGGGCCACCACCACGGCAGGATCGTCGCCTACAGCCCGTCCGCGGCCATCGGGGACAGCGACGTCGGCATCCTCGAACGCGCCGCCACCGTCGCCGCGCTGGTCGTCACCCGCCAGGAGGCGGTCAACGCCGTCGAGAGCAAATACCGGGCCGACTTCCTGCGCGACGTGCTCACCGGGCGGGCCGGCACGGTCGAGCGGGTCACGGCCAGGGCCAGGGCGTTCGGGTGGGACCTGGCGCGCCCCGTGACGGTGCTGGTGGCCGAGCTCGACCCCGACGGCGACGAGCGCAGCGCCCAGGACCGGCTGGTGGCCTGCTGGACGGCCGCGATCAGGCGGCACGACCCGCGGGGAGCGGTGGCGGGGTTCTCTCATGAGGTGGTGGCCGTGGTCGACGCCTCCGCCGACGTCTCCAAGGTGGCCAAGGACGCCGCCTGCGCCTTCGCCGACGCGCCGCCCGCGACGTTCTCGACCGGCACGTCGAGACCGTGCCCAGGGGCGGAGACGCTGCCCGATGCCTACGCGCAGGCGCTGAAGGCCGCCAGGGTCGGGCGGCAGCTGCACGGGCCCGGCGCGGTCGCCCACTTCGACCAGCTCGGCGTCTACCGGCTGCTGTCGCTGGTCAACGACACCGACGAGCTGCACGCGTTCGTACGCGAGACGCTCGGCCCGCTGGCCACCGACGACGACGCCGAGAACGCCGACCTGCGGCGCACCCTGCAGGCCCTCCTGGAGACCAACCTGAACGTGGCGGAGACGGCCAGGCGGCTGCACTTTCACTACAACACGTTGCGCTACCGGATCGGGAAGCTGGAGCGGCTGCTCGGCGGCTTCACCGACGACCCGCACCTGCGCCTCAACCTCACCCTCGCGCTCCACGTGCTGCGCATGCGCGGCATCTAGATGCGGGAGGGACGCGCGGGCTGCGTCTAGGCTTGGGGCCCGTGGACTTCGAACTGCGCTCCGACTTCATCCCGCTGTGCGACCTGCTGAAATACTGCGGCATCACGGAGACGGGCGGCATGGCCAAGCAGCTGATCGCCGAGGGCATGGTGCTCGTGGACGGCGAGGTCGAGCTGCGCAAGCGGGCCAAGATCCGGGCCGGCCAGGTCGTCAGCGGCGACGGGTTCTCGATCCGGGTGGGATAGGCCGGACGGCGGGCGCCCACAGCGGCTGCACGGCGGGCTGCACACCGGGCTGCACACCGGGCGCGGATTTCTCCCTGGTTCCCGGCGTAGATTTGGCAGATCATGCCCGTGTAGGAGTGATCCAGCGGGCCTAATGTGCCCGCAACGGAAAGCGTGTCGCCGGCCCAGCGCAACGCCCGGTACAAGAGGGGCTCTCAATGGTTTTGGGATGGACCAAGCACGGTGACGGCAAGCACCTGGCCCCAGGCGAGGTGGTCAGGCCCGACGAACGGCTGAGCTGGCCCCGGATGGTGGGCTTCGGGGCGCAGCACGTGATCGCGATGTTCGGCGCGACGTTCGTCTTCCCCCTGGTGATGGGGCTCGACCCCAACATCGCCGTGATGATGTCAGGCGTCGCGACGATCCTGTTCCTGCTGATCGTGAAGGGCAAGGTGCCGAGCTACCTCGGCACCAGCGCGTCCTTCGTCGGCGGGGTGTTCGCCATCAGGGCCGCGGCGGGCGGCGACACCGCGGGAGCGGACGCCGTCGTGACCGGCGCCATCCTGGTCGCCGGGCTGGTGCTGGCGCTGGCCGGGCTGGCCATCCACTTCCTCGGCGTGCAGATCATCCACCGCCTCTTCCCGCCCGTGGTCACGGGCGCGGTGGTCATGCTGATCGGGTTCGGGCTGGCGTTCGTGGTGGCGGACACGTACTGGCCGCAGGACCACTGGGTCGCCCTGGTCACGATGCTGATCACGTTCGTGGTGATCGTGCTGTTCAAGGGGTTCATCGGGCGGATCGGCGTGCTGGTGGGGCTCGTCGCCGGGTTCGTGTTGTCGTGGGTGCTGGACGGGGTGGCAGGACCGATCACGTCGGTGCTGCCCGGCGCCAACCTGCGCGACGCCTCCGGGGCCGCCTGCGAGGCCGAGGGCACCTACTGCGTGGCGACGGCGTTCCCGCACGACCGGGTCGACTTCGAACCGGTGGCCGAAGCCGACTGGATCGGGCTGCCCGACTTCCACGGGCCCGACTTCAAGACCTCCGCCGTGCTGCTGGTGCTGCCCGCGGTCATCGCGCTCATCGCCGAGAACATCGGCCACGTCAAGGCGGTCGGCGAGATGACGGGCACCGACGTCGACCCGTACGTCGGCCGCGCCGTCGCCGCCGACGGCGTCACCACCGCCCTCGCCAGCTCGGTCGGCGGTTCGCCCACCACGACGTACGCCGAGAACATCGGCGTCATGGCGGCCACCAAGGTCTACTCCACGGCCGCCTACTACATCGCGGGGGTCATCGCCATCCTGTTCGGCCTGTGCCCCAAGTTCGGCGCGCTGATCGCGGCCACCCCCGGAGGCGTGCTCGGCGGCGTCACCGTGATCCTCTACGGCATGATCGGGCTGCTGGGCGCGAAGATCTGGATCGAGAACCGGGTGGATTTCGCCGATCCCGTGAACATGGTTCCGACGGGGGCGGGCATCATCCTGGCCATCGGACCTGTGCAGCACTTCATCGGGGGCGACTTCACCTTGGAGGGCATCGCGCTCGGCACCATCGTGGTGCTGGGCGGCTACCACCTGCTGAGGGCCATCGCCGGGCCCGCCCCGGGAGCGGCTTCAGGACCGGCCTCGGAGCAGGCCGGGAGCGGGCCCGCGTGAAGCCGGCGCCGTTCACCTACCACGCGCCCCGCGACGTCGGCGCGGCGCTGCGCACGCTCGCGCAGGTGCGCGGCAAGGTGCTGGCCGGCGGGCAGAGCCTGATCCCCCTGATGAACATGCGGCTGGCCGCGCCCGAGCATCTCGTCGACATCAACCGGATCGGCTCCCTGTCCGCGGTCGACGCGAGCCCTTCCGGCGTCATGGTGGGCGCGCTGGTCCGGCACTCCGATGCCGAGCACGCGGGCGCGCACCCGCTGCTCACGCGGGCGCTGAAGCTGGTCGCCCACCCGGTGATCCGCAACCGGGGCACGGTGGTGGGCAGCCTCGTGCACGCCGACCCGGCCGCCGAGCTGCCGGCCGTACTGGCGGTGCTGGACGGCACGGTCAGGGTGGCCCGATGGGACGGGCGGGCCGTCGAGCGTGACGTGCCGGCGCGGGAGTTCTTCACCGGGCCACTGGAGTCGGCGGTCCAGCCGGGCGAGCTGGCCGTGTCGGCGTTCTTCCCCGCGCTCGGCCCGCGCACCGGCACCGCCTTCGAGGAGGTGGCCCGCAGGCACGGCGACTACGCGCTGGCCGGGGTCTGCGCCGTGGTCACGCTGGACGACGACGCGCGCGTCACCGCAGCCAGGGTCGCCTGCGTCGGTGTCGGGCCCGTGCCCGTCGTCGTGGACGTGACCGACGCGTGCGAGGGGGCGGACGGCGCGGGAA
>NZ_SMLD01000208.1:0-14943 GCF_004352805.1 Nonomuraea mesophila | reverse complement strand
GTGGGGAGGGGGTGGCGGTTGTTGCGGCGGGTACGGGCCGCCCCCCTGCGGCTGCGGCTGGCGGTAGCCCGGCGGCGGCCAGGGCAACGAGGGTGGCCGTTGTGGCTGCCCTGGCCCTTGTGGCGGGGGTGGATACTGCCCGTTCCCTGTCACCGTGTCTCCCCGTGTACGCGGTTGTCTGCTTTCGGTGGCTCTGCGCCGCGACTTGGCGGACCCTTGCCAAATTTGGGGCAAAAGCATACTGATTTCTCACCCGTCACGGATGTAGCGGTGCTCGGTTACGGTCCGAAATCATTCGAGGTGATCTCCGCTATCTTTCGGTCCCGAGGGCGGGTGGTGTCCTAGCTTCTTTGGCATGAATCTCCAGCAGCTCCGCTATGTGGTCGCGACTGCGGAGCACCGCACCATGACCGACGCGGCAAGATCGCTCTACATCGCGCAACCCGCGCTCTCGCGGGCCATCCGCGATCTGGAGCGGGAGCTCGGCATGACGCTCTTCGCTCGTTCCGGCCGCGGCGTGGTCGTCACCGCGCAAGGTCGCCGGGTGGTGAAGCTGGCAAGGGAGGCGCTCGGCGCGGTTCACGAGATCGAGGGCCTGTCCAACCACGCCGGCACCACCGACGCCGAGCTCCGCATCGCCGCCACGCCCAGCCTCGAACCCGGTCTCGCGGGGCGGTTGTTGCCCGCCTACGCGGCCGACCATCCGGGAGTGCGCGTGCACATCGTCCGCTGCGACGGCCGTGACGGCGTCGTCAGCGCCATCAGGGATCAGCGGGCCGATCTCGGGCTCACCGATCTCCCCGTGCCCACCGACCTCATCACCCACCCGCTCGAACGCCAGGAGATCGTGCTGATCTCCCCGCCCGGGCTCGAACTGCCCAACCCCGTGCCGATGGGCAAGCTGAACGGCATGCGCCTGGCGCTGCCCGCCCGCGGCAGCCTGCGGCGCAGGGAGCTCGACGCGATGTTCGGCAAGTTCGCGGTGACGCCCGTGGTCGTGCTCGAAACCGACGAGCGCAACGGCTGGCTCAACGCGGTACGCGCCGGTCAGGCGTCCCTGCTGTGGTACCGCGGCATGGCCGAGCAGGCCGGGCGCGCGGGCCTGGTGGTGCGCTCACTCGAACCCGCGGTACGCCGGATCATCGCCGTGGTCCACGCCCGGCGCCGTCTGCCGCTCATCGCCCAGGACTTCCTGGCCACCGCAGAAAAGGGGACAGCCGCCTGACCACTTTCGGAACGCTCCATGTCCATCCACGACCAGCTGAGAAGGGCCCGGATCATTCCGAGCCCGGGGCCCTGCCGAGCACCACGTGCCTCTGAAGGGCCCATGAAGGCCGCGGACGACGTCGTCGCCGGCCTCTGATTCCCCCAGCACCTCCCGGAACCCCCGCCGGCGTGTGCCTTCCGGCACGTGACACGACGCCGTCCAGGCAGTCCCCGGCGAAAGAGCGTTTTCGCGTACGACGCGGCGCAGGGCTCCGGCAGGATCGCCCGCGATGCCTGACACCGCGCACGAGCCCGCGGCAGGGGCGTGGCCCGCACAGTCACGGCGGGCCAGGCCTAGCGGGACACCGGCAGCCGCACCTCGGCCCGCAACCCAGGGCCGGCGTCCTCCAGCGAGACCGTGCCACCATGCGCCCGCACGGTCTCACGGACGATCGCCAGCCCGAGGCCGGCGCCGCCCTCGTCGCGGCTTCGCCCGGAGTCGAGCCTGGTGAAGCGGTTGAACACCCGATCGCGGTCCTGCTCGGGGATGCCGGGGCCGTCGTCGGTCACCGTCAGCACGCCGTCCGCGGTCAGCGCCACCTCGACCTTGGAGGAGGTGTGGCGTACCGCGTTGTCCATCAGATTCGTCAGCACCCGGCTCAGGTCGAGGGCGTCACCGCGCACCACGACCGGGTCGCACACCGTCAGCCGTGCCTCGCCGTACCGCTCGACGACCTGGCGCACCACGTCGTCGAGGTCGACGGGCTCGCGCCTGGCGGGCACGCCGCCGCGCTCGTCCAGCCTGGCCAGCGCCAGCAGGTCCTCGGCCAGCCTGGACAGCCGCATCGTGTCCTCCAGCACGCCCTCGGCGGTCTCCTGCCAGTCCTGGCCGCCAGGGTGCCCGAGCGCCACCTCCAGCTGCAGCCGGATGCTGGCCAGCGGGCTGCGCAACTCGTGCGCGGCGTCGGAGACCAGCGCGCGCTGGCGCTGCTCGGCCTCCTCCAGCCGGGCCAGCATGTCGTTGAGCGTCGTCGCCAGCGAGTGCACCTCGTCCTGCGACTGCGGCACCGGCAGCCGGCGCGACCTGGCCGTGTGCGTGACCTCCGCGGCGCCCCTGCGCAGCGCGGAGATCGGCCGCAGCGTACGGCCGATCATGAGCCAGCTGGCCACCGCGAGCAGCACCACGAGCGCGGGCGTGCCGACGAACAACACCCTGGCGGCCGTGGCGAGGCTCGTCTGGATCTCGCTGACGGGCCTGGCCGCCACCACGGTCTGGCCGCGGTCCGCGCGCAGCACGATCACCCGCAGGAACCCCGGGATCGCGTACGGCCGCCCGTCCAGCAGCGTGGCCTGCCCGTCGGCCAGCACCTGGGCCCTGGCCTCCGCGTCGAGCAGCGGCACCAGCCGGTCGGCCCCGTACGTGACGTGCGTGATCCGCCCCCGGTCGTCGATGACCTGCACGATCGTGCCGTCGTGGGTGGTGATCGGGCTGGTCAGCGTCCCGGCGTCGGCCGCCACGCGCACGGCCTGCGCCTGCGCCCTCGTCGACTCGTCCACGGTGTCGATCAGCGCCCGGTCGAGCACGCTGAGCAGCACCGAGGCCGACACCGCCAGCGCCAGCGCCAGCACGGCGGCGGCCGCCACCGTGAGCCGGAACCGCAGCCCCTGCCGCCGCCACCAGGTCAGCGGCGAGTCAGCCACCGTCGCCCGCCAGCCGGTAGCCCGCGCCGCGCACGGTCTGCAGCGCGTTCCTGCCGAAGGGGGCGTCGATCTTGCGTCGCAGGTAGCCGACGTACACCTCGACCACGTTGGGGTCGGTGTCGAAGGTGTCCCACACGTGCTCCAGGATCTCCGTCTTCGACACCACCTCGTCGCGCCTGCGCATCAGGAACTCCAGCAGCGCGAACTCCCTGGGCGTCAGCTCGACCGGCCGTTCGCCACGCTGCACCCTGCGCCGCGCCGGGTCGAGCGACAGGTCGCCCGCCACGAGCACCGACGGCCGCCGCCCCGTGTCGCGCCGCAGCAGCGCCCGCAGCCTGGCCACCAGCACCACGTACGAGAACGGCTTGGTCAGGTAGTCGTCGGCGCCCAGGTCGAGCCCGTCGGCCATGTCGTACTCGCCGTCCTTGGCCGACAACATGAGGATGGGCACCCAGTTCTCCTCGGCGCGCAGCCGCTTGCACACGTTGTAGCCCGACAACCTCGGCAGCATGATGTCGAGCACCACGACGTCGTAGTCGCCGTGCCGGGCCGCGTGCAGCCCCTCCTCGCCGTCGTGGGCGAGGTCCACGGCGAACCCCTCCGCCTGGAGTCCCCGCTGGAGCGCGGCGGCCATCCGCCGCTCGTCCTCGACGACAAGCACTCTCATGTGGCGATTCTCCCGTTCTGGGGCTGAGACCGAGCTGAGAAGACTGAGAGCCGTCTCAGACAATCTCAGGCCCGCCTAAGGATGCATGACGCAGGCTCTGAGCATCGACATACGGTAAAGGAGTGAGATGCGTAGAGGAACGTACGTGAGGTGGGGGGTCCCGGTCGCGGCCGCGGCCGTCATCGGAGCCGCGATCGGCGCCGGCCCCGTGATCGCCGCCGTGAGCGGCGATCCCGTCCTGCCGGAGCGCTCGGCCGAGCAGCTGCTGGCCGACGCGGCGTCGGCCACCAGCAAGGCGGGCGGCGTGCCACCGATGTCCGGCACCGTCCAGCAGACGGCCTCGCTCGGCCTGCCCGCGCTGCCGCAGACCGCCGACACCTCGCCGCTCAGCCTGCTGTCCGGCTCCCACGAGGTGAAGGTCTGGTACGGCGCCCACGACAAGGTGCGCGTCGCCATCCCGACGCAGCTGAACGAGACCAACCTGATCCTCGACGGCGACCAGGGCTGGTACTGGGACAGCTCCACCAACACCGCGACCAGGCTGACGGTCAAGAAGGACGCCGGCCAGGAGCACCGCACGCCGATGCCGCAGGCGTCCGACCTGACGCCGCAGCAACTGTCCGAACGGCTGCTGGCCGACGCCGAGCAGTACACCGACGTCCGGGTGATCAACACGGCCGAGGTGGCGGGCCGCCCGGCCTACCAGCTCGTGCTGTCGCCCAAGGCCGAGGGCTCGCTGGTCCAGGAGGTACGCATCGCGCTCGACGGCGAGACGTACGTCCCGCTCCAGGTCCAGGTCTACGCCAAGGGCTCGGCCGAGCCGGCGTTCCAGGTCGGGTTCACCCAGGTGACGTTCACGCCGCCGGCGCCCGAGAACTTCGCCTTCGCCCCACCCGCGGGTGCCAAGGTGGAGGAGAGGACGCTCGGCGACAGGCCCCACGGCGAGCACGTCGCCGAGGAGCGCGCCGAGCAGGCCGAGCACGTCAAGGACCGCGTGAAGGTGGTCGGCGACGGCTGGGCGAGCGTGGCGGTCCTGCCGTTCGACCAGAAGGAGCTGGCCGCCAAGGCGGCGCAGGCCCCGGAGGGCGGCGAGCGGTTCGGCCCCGACGCCGACCCGAAGGCGCTGCTCGACAGCGTGCTCAAGTCCGCCACCCCGGTGAGCGGTCCGTGGGGCTCCGGCAAGCTCATCAAGACCAAGCTCGTCACCGCCCTGCTGACCGACGACGGCCGCATGCTGGTCGGCCCGGTCACCCCGGAGGAGATCACCAAGGCGGCGGGCACCAAGTGACCGCCGTCACTCAGGAAGCGGGGGCGCCCTCCGGGGCGGCCCCGCCCCCGGGGCCCGGACCCGGGGAGAGCGCCATCGTCACGCGCGGCCTGACGAAGCGTTTCCGCGGCGGCCAGGTCGCCGTGGACGCGCTCGACCTGGACGTGCCCCGCGGCTCGGTGTTCGGCTTCCTCGGGCCGAACGGCTCGGGCAAGACCACGACGATCCGCATGCTGCTGGGCCTGGTCGCGCCGACGTCCGGCGACTACTCCGTGCTGGACCTGCCTCTGGCCCAGGCGCTGCCCAGGGTCGGCGCGGTGGTCGAGGGACCGGCCTTCTACCCGTACCTGTCGGGCGAGGCCAACCTGCGGCGGTTCGACACCGCCGACCCGACCGCCCGCGGCGGCACCGCCGCGCGGCGCATCTCCGAGGCGCTGGAACGGGTGGGCCTGTCGGCCGCCGCGGGCAAGCGTTACCGCAACTACTCCCTCGGCATGCGCCAGCGCCTGGCCATCGCCGCCGCCCTGCTCGGCCCGCGCGAGCTGCTCATCCTCGACGAGCCGACCAACGGCCTCGACCCGCAGGGCACGCGCGAGGTCCGCTCGCTGGTCAAGGAGATCGCCGCGGACGGCACCACGGTCTTCGTCTCCTCGCATCTGCTGGCCGAGGTCGAGCAGATGTGCACGCACGCCGCGATCATGCGGACCGGCAGGCTCGTGGCACAGGGCACGATCGCCTCGCTCCGCAGCGGCCTGGTCGTCCGCGTCCGGGTGGAGACGCCCGACGCCGCCGACGCCGCGCGGGTGCTCGGCACGCTGGGCCTGCCCGACGTGCGCCGGTCGGGCG
This sequence comes from Nonomuraea mesophila, assembly GCF_004352805.1. NCBI lineage: Bacteria > Bacillati > Actinomycetota > Actinomycetes > Streptosporangiales > Streptosporangiaceae > Nonomuraea > Nonomuraea mesophila. The sequence continues at coordinate 9,256 of NZ_SMLD01000208.1, read as the reverse complement.
TGGAGGTCACCGCCGAACTGGACGGGCGCGCGCCTGAGCAGATCAACGCCGCGCTGGTGGGGGAGGGTGTGGCCGTACGCGGGCTGTCCGTCGTGCGGCCCAGCCTGGAGGACGTGTTCGTCGGACTGACAGGGGAGGGCTTCGATGTCGACGGCTGACACGACGGCCGGCACGACGGCCGGCACGACGGCCGAGACGCGGACCAGGCGCACACCCGGGCTCGTGCCGGTCGAGGAGACCCTGCGGAGCGCCGAGCGCGGGCCGCAGCCGCCCGCCGCGGGCCCCGGCACGCCGCCCGCCCGGGTGCCGTGGTCGTTCTGGCGGCTGCTCGGCTCCGAGCTGGGACTGACGTTCCGCCGGCCGCGCAACCTGCTGATGCTGGCCGCGCTGGGGGTCGTGCCGGTCGTCGTCGGCGTCGCCCTGCGCATCGTCGCCGCCGAGGACGGCATGGGCGGGATCATCCAGGACGTCGCGGGCAACAGCCTCATGCTGACGTTCGTCTCGTTCTCGTTCCTCGTGCTGCTGCTCATGCCGGTCGTCGTCAGCGTGGTGGCGGGCGACTCGATCGCGGGCGAGGCGGGCGCGGGAACACTGCGCTACCTGCTGACCGCGCCGGCCGGGCGCACACGGCTGCTGGCCGTCAAATATCTCAACGCGGTCGTCTTCGCGTACGCCGTCACCGCGGTGGTGGCGCTGTCGGCGCTGGCGACCGGGCTCGCCCTCTTCCCCGCCGGGGACGTGACGCTGCTGTCGGGCACCACCATCTCGATGGGCGACGGGCTGCTGCGCATCCTCATCGCCGTCGGCTACGTGGGCGCGGGCATGGCCGCCCTGGCCGCCGTCGCGCTGGCCATGTCGACCTTCACCGAGGTGTCCATCGGGGCCATCGCCGCCACCATCGTGCTGATCATCGTCTGCCAGGTGCTGCGCGCGATCCCGGAGCTCGGCTCGATCACGCCGTACCTGCTGCCGACGCGGTTCACGAACTTCGACGCGGTCCTGCGCAGCCCCATCGACACCGCGGCGATGGGGGAGGGACTGCTGGCGTTCGGGGCGTACATCCTGCTGTTCGGCTCGATCGCCTGGGCCAGGTTCTCCGGCAAGGACATCACCTCCTGAGACCCGCGCCCGGCCGGAGCGGGGGCGCCCCGGCAGGGCGCCCCTCGCCCGTGCGTCAGGAGGAGGTACGGCGCCGCAGGCCGAGGAAGCCGACGACGACGCCGGCCACGCCCACCAGCAGGCCCGCGCCGCCCAGCAGGCGGGCCGTCCCGTCGGACGCCGACGCCGCCGCCACCGGGGCGACCGACGGCGTGGCACCTGCGTCCTCGGTGGCGGCGGACGGCGAGGCGGAGGCCGCCGTGTCGCCGCCGGAGGCGGGCACCAGCTTGAGCAGCGGGGCGGGGTGCTCGGCCTCGGTGCCGTCGGCCTTGGGGGCCTCCGACCAGTCGACGACCTCGCCACCGGAGTAGGTCTGCTTCGTCGGGAACATCAGGGAGCCGGTGTCGGTGGGCAACTGGCCCATGGACACCTCGAACTCCTGGAACTGGCCCGGCTCGATCTTGCCTCCCGACCAGACGACCTTGGTGACGGCCTCCTCCAGCTCGCCGTACTCGGTCTTGACCGGCGCGGGCAGCTTGCCCTCTGTGACCTTGACGTCCCACCCGGGCACGGGCTTGACCGACACGAAGGCCAGCGGGTGGTCGGTGGGGAAGGAGACCTCGACCTTGGTGGTCGAGGCGTCGTCGCGCTCGTTCGGCACCCGGAAGGCGACCTTGGTGAACGAGCCCTGTTCGGCGGTGCCCGGCTGGACCGTGACGTGGGCCAGCGCGGGCAGGGCGAGGCCCGCGGTGAGAGCGGTGGCGGCGGCGAGCACGGTCGCCGCGCGGCGTACGAAGGACATGCGGAAACTCCACTTGGTCGAAAGGTGATGGGGCGTCAGACGGTCAGGCGGGAAGTGGAGGACCACGCCTGGCCACGCAGTGCCGGAACCCCGGCTGGAGCGGCACCACCCTGGTGCGGACGATCGCCGCGGCGGGCCGCGGGCAGGACACGGCGACCGGTGCGAGCAGCACGAGACGGCGGCCGATGCGGCGCAGCAGCGACCAGAGGGCGGCCTCGCCGCGCGAGAGCCACAGGCCCGTGATCACCGTGGCCGTCAGGTGCGTGAGCAACATGCCGGTGCCGACGGCCAGGCCGCCCTGGGCGTGGCCGTGCACCGTGACGTAGGACGCGCCCTCGCCCGCGAACAGCTCGTGCAGCCCGAGCTGCGCGCCGACGAGCACGAGGTTGATCGTCAGGGCCGAGCGTTCCCTGCCGCACAGCGCGAGCCCCAGCGCGGACACGGCCGCGAGCCCGAGCGCTGCCGTCCCCGGCGCCGGTGCGGCGCCTCCGCCCAGCACGTGGGCGAGGGTGGCGAGGGTCACGCAGACAGCGGCGAAGGCGGCCGTCCGCGCGAGCCTGAGAGGAAGTCGCGCGCCCATGAGTGTGCCCCATGTTCTCACGGGGCAGGGGCATATGAGGCCCTGAGAGCGAAGCTGTGCAATGCCTGGGCCGAAAATGGCTTTTGTCGCTAGGGTCGTGCCCACCACGTCGACATTGAGGTGAGAACGTTGCGGCACTTAGCTGGTCTGCTCCTCGGGCTTGTGGTGACGGCGGCTGTGCTGGCAGGCGGGGGATGGGCCGTCCATCAGGCGGTGGGGGGCCCCGTGGCGACCGCCCCCGACAGTCAGACGTTGTGGATCGCGCTCGGCTCCATGGCCGCCGTCGGGCTGGTGGTCGGCCTCGTGGTGGCGGGACGGGTCTCGCCGCTGGCCACGTTCCTGCCGTCGATGGTGCTGCTGGCCTGGACGGTGGTCTACGCGCTCGACGTGAACAGGGCGCTGTCGTTCGTCCCTGACGAGCCGTCGATGCACCAGCTCGTCAGGGAGGCCGGCGCCGGCGCCAGGACGCTGCTGACGACGGGCGTGTTCGCGCTGCTCGGCGTGGCCCTGTTCATCCCCGTGCTGATGCCGTCGCGCTGGTCGAGAGGCGACGACGACGACCTCGACGAGGAGTACGAGACCACGCCGGAGCGCAGCTACTACTAGGCGGTGCCGCTGCCGGTGTAGAGGCGGGCGACGACCTCCTCGATGTCGGACTGGTCGGGGGCCGTGGCCATGAGGTCGCCGAGTGTCCCGTCGAAGGCCAGCCGGCCATGGTCGATCAGCATGACCCGGCGGCACAGGCGCTCGATGTCGCCCAGGTCGTGCGTGGTGAGCAGAACGGTGGTGCCGCGCTCGGCGTTGAGCCGCTTGAGGAAGTCGCGGATGCCGGCCTTGCTGACCACGTCGAGCCCGATCGTCGGCTCGTCGAGCACCAGCACCTCGGGGGCGTGCAACAGTGCCGCCGCGAGGTCGCCGCGCATGCGCTGCCCCAGGCTGAGCTGGCGTACCGGCGTGCGGAGGAAGGCGCCGAGGTCGAGCGTCGCGATCAGCTCGTCGAGTCGCGTGCGGAACATGTGGCGATCTACTTTGTAAAGGTGCCGGATCAGTTCGAAACTGTCCGCCAGCGGCAGATCCCACCACAACGTTGTACGCTGCCCGAACACCACACCGATCCGCCGGGCCAGGGTGGTGCGCCTGCGCGAGGGGTCCAGGCCGGCCACCCGCACCGTTCCCGAGGTGGGCGTGAGGATGCCGCACAACATCTTGATCGTGGTGGACTTGCCCGCGCCGTTGGGCCCGAGGTAGCCGACGAACTCTCCCGGCGCGATGGTGAACGACAGGTCGCGTACGGCGTGGACGAGGTTGCGTTTCACCTTGAACGAGCGCCCGGCCCGATCAAGCTCGATCATGGTCAACTCCCCGTGGATCGGTAGTGCCTGATGCCCTGACGCCAGGCGAGCCCGGCCGCCAGGGCGAGGGCCAGCGCGGCTGCCGGCCCGAGGAAACGCATGAACTCCGGCGTGCCGAAGGGGTCGTCCCTGCCCAGCACGTACAGGCCCGGCTGCCAGTTGACGAAGGCCATCGGGAGCACGTAGGTCACGCCCTTGACCAGGTCGCGGGCGTAGATGCTGAGGGGGTACTGGGTGAGCTGCTGGCCGCCGTAGGTGAAGGCGTTGCCCAGCTCCGGCGCGTCGGTGAGCAGGAACTGCGCCGCGCCGACCAGCGTCCAGACCGCGGCGAAGATGACGAACGCGGTGACCACCATGACCGGGATCATCCAGAGGCGCCCTTCTTCCAGGTCGAGCACCGCGACGGCGTAGCCGAGCACGAGCCCGGCCTGCAGCACGCGGCCGACCCTGTTGGGGTTGAAGCGGTCGGTGGTGAGCTGCAGCCACGAGCTGACGGGCCTGATGAGGAACGTGTCGAAGGTGCCGGCCTTGATGTGCTGGCTGACCCGGTCGATGTTGCTGACGAGCAGGTCGCACAGGGCGAACGACACGCCCGCGGCGCCGTACAGGAAGAGCACCTCGTCGCGGGAGAACCCGGCGAGGGTGGTGGTGTTGGCGAAGACGATCAGGATCACGGCGACGTCGAGCGTGGTCGTGACGATGCCGAGCACGGTCATCAGCGCGAAGGAGGCGGGATAGGCGGCGGCGGCGCGCGTCCAGGTCCAGGCCAGCCGGGCATAGAGGCTAACCACCCTGGATCACCACCTTGTGGCGGATCGCCCGGGTGGCCAGCGCGCCGAGCGCGAGCAGGACCGCCGCCCAGAACGCCTGGAAGGCGAGCGTCTCCATGACGGCGGCCTTGCCGAGGTAGAGGTCGGTGGGCAGCTGGACCATGGCGGCCCACGGCAGCGACATGGCGAGGTCGGCCAGCCACCCGGGGAAGATGTGCAGGGGCACCATCATGCCGCTGAAGAACGTCGTGAGGACCATCGACAGCACGGCCACGCCGCGGTCGTCGATGAGCCAGCAGACCGACAGCGCGATCAGGTAGCGCCAGCCGAAGCTGACGACGACGGCGAGGGTGAATCCGGCCATGAACGCCGCCCACCTGCCGGGGTCGCCGGGGACGACGACGCCGAACACGGCCGCGCCGACCAGCATGGGCGGGATTCCGCGGACCAGGAACAGGTAGCAGGCCCTGCCGGCGTCCTCGGCGAAGGACCAGGCCTGGAGCGGGGCCGGGCGGACGAGGTCGAGCGCGATGTCGCCGCTGCGGATGCGTTCGGGTATGGCGAGGCCGCCGCCGAACAGCTGCATCGGCGCGATGAACGCCTGGGTGACGAAGGAGTAGGTGATGGCGTCGGCGATGTCGTAGCCGGCCAGGCCGGGGCGGGCCTGCCACAACGCGATGAGGATGTAGGCGCGCAGGACGCCGAACACGCTGTTGGTGAAGGCGCCGGCAAGCGCGGCTCCGACGTAGGTCGAGTGTTTCCTGAAGCCGTACCGGACGAGCCGGGCATAGAGCGGTATGGTTTTGCACCTCCGGGGGGTGATGACACGGTGACAGGCCGTGTCCGGACCCGTGCGCGGGTCTGCCGACGAGAAAGCAGAAAATTATCCGCTGGGGCGCCGGGGGCGCGCAACGCAATTTGCAGCTGCGGGGATCGGATCCGCGCTGGCCGGTAGGAGCGGGCGAGCAGGGGAAGGGGACGTACTGGAGGACCGACATGCGGATCGATGAGGACGTTGTTCCTCGATACCCCCTGAGCTGGCAGGCCCGCGCGCTCACCGGTTTCATGCGCGGCACCTTGAAGCCCGCGTCCAGCCTGCTGATGCGCCATCCGCTGGCGCTGGTCTGCGCGGCCAGGCTCGGGGACCTCGCGCGGCTCGTGCAACTGCCGTACCCGGAGCATGTCGCGATCGCGTCCGTGCGGCTGTCGTCGTGCGGCGGCGAGTGGGTGCGTGGCGGGGAAGGGCTCGACGAGCGCAAGGTCGTGCTCTACTTCCACGGGGGCGGATACTTCTCGTGCTCGCCGGGGACGCACCGGCCGATCACGTGGCGGTTGTCCGCCGCGGCCGGACGGCCGGTGCTGGCGCTGGACTACCGGCAGGGGCCGGTGCACACGCTGGCCGACTCGCTGGCCGACGCGCTGGACGCCTACGACTGCCTGCTCGGGCGCGGCTACGCGGCCGACGACATCGTGCTCGCCGGCGACTCGGCCGGCGGCCATCTGACGCTGGCGGCCCTGCTCGCGCTGCGCGACCGGGGACTGCCGCTGCCCGCCGCCGCGATCTGCCTGTCGCCGTGGGCGGACCTGACCGACGCGCCGCGGCACGTGAACCGCCGCCAGGACCCCATGCTCCCGGAGAGCCGGGTGCGCTGGCTGGCCCGCCGCTGGACCTCCGGCCTGGATCCGCGTGATCCGCTGGTGTCGCCGGTGCACGGCGACTTCACGGCGCTGCCGCCCCTCATGATCGTGACGGGGTCGACGGAGGTGCTGCGCGACGAGGGCAGGCGCGTCGCCGAGCGGGCCCGCCGGGCAGGGGTGGCGGTCAGATATGAGGAGTGGGACCGCATGCCGCACGTCTTCCCGATCCTGGCGGACGTCCTGCCGGAGGCGCGGCTGGCGTTCCGCCACATCGCGGGATTCCTGGGGGCGGTGGCCGGCCGGCCGGGCTCGCTGGAGGATCCGGCCGCGGCATGAATTACGTCGTGTCCCTTTTTTGCGGTGATCGGGCTGCGGCCGGCGATCAGGAGCATGTAAGGTTAGGTATACCTAACCTGAGTCAGGGGGCTGTTGGAATGGCTGAGAAGCCCGCAGATCACCACAAGGGCGTCGTCCTGCGGACCGAGTGGATCGCGCGGCACATGGTACGCGTCGTGCTCGGGGGTGACGGGCTGTCCGGCTTCGCGACCACGGGGTTCACGGACCACTACGTCAAGCTGGTCTTCCTGCACGACGACGTCGACTACCCCGAGCCCTTCAGCGTGAAGGCGTGCCGCGAGACGATGCCGCGCGAGCACTGGCCACGGCTGCGCACCTACACCGTGCGCGCCTGGGACCCCGACGCCCGCGAGCTGACCCTCGACTTCGTCGTGCACGGCGACGAAGGGCTGGCCGGGCCGTGGGCCGCCGCGGCGAAGCCGGGGGACGTGCTGCTCATGCTCGGCCCCGGCGGCGGCTACGCGCCCGGCTCCGAGGCGGGCTGGCACCTCCTCGTGGGTGACGAGAGCGCGCTGCCCGCGATCGCGGCCTCGCTCGAAGCTCTGGAGGAAGGGGCGCTCGCGCACGTCCTGGTCGAGGTGGACGGGCCCGGCGACGAGCAGAAGCTCGACACCGCCGCCGACGCGCGGATCCTGTGGCTCTACCGGGGCGAGCGCCCCGTCGGCCAGGCGCTCGTGGAGGCGGTGCGGGAGCTGGAGTTCCCCGAGGGCGACGTGCACGCGTTCGTGCACGGGGAGGCGGGGTTCGTCAAGCTGCTCCGCCGGCACCTCCGGCTGGAGCGGGGGATCCCGATGGACCGGCTGTCCATCTCCGGCTATTGGCGCGCGGGCGTGGACGACGAGGGCTGGCGAGCGGTCAAGAAGGACTGGAACCGCCAGGTCGAGGCGGAGGAGGCCGCCGCCATCGCGTCCTGAACCCGCTCCCCGCCAGGAACGCGACACCACATACGCCCCACGGCTTCCTCACTCCGGAGGAACGATCGCCTTACCTCTGATACCGCTTGCGCAAGACGTACGGAAAGCCCGCCTGGATGCGGTCACAGTGTGCTGTGCCATGGTCCAGACAGGAAGGGCGAAACCCGGATGGCGCGTGGTGCGAGCGACCTGCCTGCCGGCGTACGACCGCTCACGGTGGGCGACCCGGTCATCATCGGGCGCTGTCCGCTGCTGGGCCGCCTCGGCGCGGGCGGCATGGGAGTCGTCTACCTGGCCGAACACCCTCAGAGGGGTCTCGTAGCGCTCAAGACACCCCATACGATTCATCTCAACGATGCCACGTTACGCGCCCGCTTCGCCGAGGAAGTGGCTTTCTCACGCAGACTGGTGCCGTTCTGTACGGCGGCGGTCGTCGAGGACGGCACCGACCACGACCGGCCCTATCTGGTCACCGAGTACATCCCGGGCCCCGCGCTCTCCCAGGTCGTGTTCGCGCAGGGGGCGCTGACGCCCGACCGGGCCTACGGTGTGGCGCTCGGCGTCGCCGCCGCGCTGGTCGCCGTCCACGAGGCCGGGCTGGTGCACCGGGACCTCAAGCCGGCCAACGTGCTGCTGTCGGCGCGCGGGCCGCGCGTCATCGACTTCGGCATCGCCCGCGACGTCGACACGCTCTCCGCCCACACGCAGGCCGGCCAGGTCATGGGCAGTCCCGGGTGGGTGGCGCCCGAACGGCTGACGGGCGCGGCGGCACTGCCGGCGTCCGACGTGTTCGCGTGGGGATGCCTCGTGGCGTTCGCCGCCGCGGGGCACCACCCGTTCGGGAGCGGGGAGGCGGACGTGCTGACCCGGCGCATCCTGTTCGAGCCGCCGCGGGTCCAGGGCGTGCCCGCCCTGCTGCGGCCCGCCGTCGAGGCGGCGCTGGCCAAGGAGCCCGCCGACCGGCCCCGGGCCGCCGACCTGCTGCGGGTGCTGCTCGCCGCCGGCGGCGTCGGCGATCCGCGGGATTCGCGCCGGGCGGTCGGCGAGGTGCTGCGAAAGGTCTGGACTCCCGTGCCGTACCCGCCGGGAGGGGGACGGGTACGGCACGGCGACACCGGCTCCGGCGAGCTCTCCGGCGCGGCGGTCGTGGAGCGTTCCCGCAGGCGCCGGAGGGCCAGGACGGGGGCGAGCCTCGCACACGCCAGCTTCGCCGCGCTGGCCACGGTGTCGATCGCGGCCGTCACGGTGATCGCGGCGTCGGGAGCGGACGGCACACCCCTCGGGGGCGGCTCGCTGCTGCCCGGCGACCCGCCGTCGGCCGTCCGGCCGGAGGGCAGCGCCGTGTCCACCACACGCCCCACCCCGGCCGGGCACGTGCCGTCCACCCGAGCCCTGCTCACCACGGGCCCTGCTACGGAGCCCACCACAGGGCAGGCGACAGGGCCGGCGACGGATCCGGCCACGCCCACGGTGTTCGTCACGCGCACCCGTACGCGGAAGGGCGCCCGCAGCCCTTCACCCCAGCGGTGGGACACCGGGCACCCGCGGGCACCCTGGTCCGGCTCCGCCGGGCCGCAGGAGTCCGGCGGGGACGACCCCGGCGCGTGCGCGGCCCCGGCGGGCAGGAGACGCGGCGCCATGGCCAGGCGGGACTGCCCGCGGCCGTCGTCGTCGATCACCACGATCCCCCAGGACGGGCCCGGCGAGTCGCCGGACCCCTCCACGCCCTGTCTCTTATACACCAC
>NZ_SMLD01000207.1:0-14969 GCF_004352805.1 Nonomuraea mesophila | reverse complement strand
GGGGTGGGGTGCCGCGGAGCAGGGGCGCGAGCTCCGGCACGTCGCGGGCCGGGGCCCACTCCGGCATGCCCGCCCGCCACACCAGCGTGTCGGGCGTGAGCCCGGCGCCGGCCAGGCCGGCCTCGTCGAACGGCCCGCGCTGCTCGCCGTCCACCCCGAGATACCACGGGTCGTCGCCGGGCAGCGGCGGCGGTCCCTGACGGGTGTCCTGCCGGCTCTGGGGGGAGAGCGCGGCGGCCATCTGCTGGCCGGCGGCGATGCCCATGCCCAGCCCCATGCCCTCGCCCGCCCCGCCGGCGTTCTCGAGCGCTTCGGCGGCCTGGAACCTGGTGTACTGCCCGAGGTCGCCCACGATCCCCATCTGCGAGCGTTTGTCCATCGCCTGTTCCACCTCGGGCGGCAGCGAGATGTTCTCGATGGTGAAGGTCGGGATGGCGATGCCCACGCCCGCGAGGTCGGCCGTCAGCACCTCCGCGAGCCGCCGGCCCATCTCGTGCTGCCGGGCGGCGAGGTCGAGCAGCGGGACGCCGGCGGTGGCGAGGGCGTTGGCGAGCCGCCCCACGACCATCTGGCGCAGGTAGCCCTCCACCTCCTCGGTGCGGAACTGCTGGTCCGTCCCCGCCAGCTCGCGCAGGAGGGCACGGGCGTCGATCACCCTGGCGGCGTACGCGCCGAACGCCCGCAGCCGCACCGGCCCGAACTCCGCGTCGCGCACCATGATCGGGTTCTGGGTGCCCCACTTGAAGTCCGCGAACTGGCGGGTGCTGACGAAGTACACCTCGGCCTTGAACGGGGAGTGGAAGCCGTACTTCCAGCCCTTGAGGGTGGACAGGATGGGCAGGTTGCGGGTCTCCAGCGTGTACGTCCCCGGCGCGAACGCGTCGGCGATCTGGCCCTCGTTGACGAAGACGGCGACCTGCGACTCGCGTACGACGAGCCGGGCGCCCATCTTGATCTCGTTCTCGTAGCGGGGGAAACGCCAGACCAGGGTGTCGCGGCTGTCGTCGAGCCATTCGACGATGTCGATGAACTCGCCCCTGATCTTCTCGAAGAACGCCACTTCGCCCCCGTTCGTCGGTATTGAGCCAGGTCGGCCACCGTACCAAAGCGGCTTGACATCGAATTGGCGCCGCGGTCGGTACTGTGGCCACCGTGGTGAAGCAACGGGTCGCGCAACTCGAATACAGCGAGTTCCAGTCCGCCATGCTCGACGAGGAGAAGCGGAGGCGGAAGGCCGCCAAGATCATCGCGGTCCTTGAGCACTTCAACGGGCCGCTCGGCGGGCTGACCGTGGGAGACGTCGGCTGCTCGGCCGGCTTCATCGCCGACGAGCTCGCGCAGGCCGGGGCCGAGCACACCCTGGGCATCGACATCGACGTGCCGGGCCTGCGCAAGGCGGCCGACCGGTTCGGCGAGCGGGTGGCGTTCGTGTGCGGCGACGGCACGGCGCTGCCGTTCCCCGACGGGTCGGTCGACGTGCTGGTGTTCAACCACATCTACGAGCACGTGGTCGACCCCGACGCGGTGGTCGCCGAGATGCACCGGGTGCTGTCGGACGACGGGGTGCTCTATCTCGGGCTCGGCAACCGGCTCGGCGTCATGGAGCCCCACTACAAGCTGCCGTTCCTGTCCTATCTGCCGCCGGCGGCCGCCGACCGCTACGTGCGGGCGTTCGGCAGGGCCGACCACTACTACGAACGGTTCCGCACCCGCCGCGGCCTGCGCAGGATGTTGCGCGCCTTCCACGTGTGGGACTACACGTTCCCCGTGCTGGCCACGCCGACCCGGTTCGCCGGGTCCGAGCTGTTCCCCGGGGCCCTCGGCAGGGTGGTGAAGGCGGCGCTGGCCAGGGCGCCGCGCGGCGTGCTGCGGCTGCTGCTGCCCGTCGTGCCGACCTACCTGTGGGTGGCCACCAAGACGCCGCGGCGGCCCGCGGGCGCCGCGCTGCCGCAGCCGCCCGAACCGGTCCGCCCGCTGTGAGCGCGACCGGCGTGAGCGACGGCCCGGCCGGCGCGGGCGAGGAGGCGGCCCGCCCGAGGCGGTCCATGCTGCGGACCTCGATCAGGTACGCGTTCCTGCTCATCGCGCTCGGGTTCGGCGGATGGGCCGTGGCCGGGCAGTGGGACGACGTGCTGGCCGGGTTCGCCGGGCTGTCGTGGCCCGCGGTCGGCGCCTCGCTGGTCATGGTGGTCGCCGCGCTGCTCGCCGCCATGCTCATCTGGCGCACCCTGCTGTCCGACCTCGGCTCCCCGCTGCCGCTCAGGGCGGCGGCCAAGGTCTTCTTCGTCGGCCAGCTGGGCAAGTACATCCCCGGCGCGATCTGGCCCGTGCTGGCGCAGATGGAGATGGGCCGCGACCTCGGCGTGCCGCGCTCGCGCAGCGCGGCGGCGTTCTTCCTGATGATGCCCGTCCAGCTGGCCACCGGCCTGCTCGTCGCGCTGGTCACGCTCGGCTGGGACCGCTACGGCTGGCTGCTGCTGTTCCTCCCCCTGCTGCTGGTCCTGCTCGAACCCAAGGTCGTCAACGGCGTGATCGGCTACGCCCTGCGCCGGTTCGGGCGCGAGCCGCTCGAACGCCCGCTCACCCGCCGCGGCATGCTCGCCGCGTTCGGCTGGGCACTGGCCGGCTGGACCGCGTACGGCGTGCACTTCTTCTTCATCGCCCCCCAGGGCGGGCCGATCTTCGCCACCGGTGCCTTCGCGCTGTCGTGGTGCCTGGGCATCCTGACCTTCGTCGTGCCGGCCGGCGCGGGGGTGCGGGAGGCCGCCATGGTCGGGGTGCTGTCCCCTCATCTGGCCGCCGGCCCCGCGATCGCGGTGGCGCTCACGTCGCGCGTCGTCCTCATCGTCGGGGACCTGATCTGCGCAGGGATGGCGGGAATCGCCTCACGTCGCCACTAGGTGTGATTTGGACCACGATTTAGGGGACGCTGGTCATAGGCTGAAGTTCAGAGGGGGACACCGGTCCCACGTTGATCTTGAGGGGAGAAGATCTTCGTATGCCTCGAGTGCTCGTCGATGCGGCAGCGGTCCCAGCGGACCGCGGCGCGTTGATCAGATATGTGGACGGGCTGGTGGCCGGGCTCGACCGGGCCGGCGCGGACGTCGCGGTGGTCTGCCAGCGGTCGGAGGCGGAGCGATACCGCCGCCTCGCGCCCTCGGCGCACGTCATCTCCGGGCCGGTCGCGATCACCAACAGGGCCGCCAGGCTCACCTGGGAGCAGACCGGCCTGCCGCTGCTGGCTCGCCAGGCCGGCGCGGACGTCATCCACGCCCCCTACTACTCCATTCCGCTCGGCTCGGGGCTGCCGACCGTCGTGACGGTGCACGACGCCACCTGGTTCACCGAGCCCGACGAGCACCGGCCGCGGGCCTCGTTCTTCCGCTCGGCCACCCGTACGGCCGTGCGACACGCCCGGCGCGTCATCGTGCCGTCCAAGGCGACCAGGGACGAACTGGTGCGCGTGCTCGCCGCCGACCCGACCCGCATCGACGTCGCCTACCACGGCGTCGACCTGGCGCAGTTCCACCCGCCGTCCGAGGAGGAGATCCACCGGGCGGCCCTGCGCTGCGGGCTGCACGGCCAGCCGTACGTGGCGTTCCTGGGCGCGCTCGACCCCCGTAAGAACGTTCCCAACCTGGTCCGCGGCTTCGCCACGGCCGTCAAGACGCTGGAGCGGCCGCCCGCGCTCGTGCTCGGCGGCGGCGTGCACGACGACGACGTCGACGCCGCGTGCCGCGAGGTCGAGGCCACCGTCAAGGTCGTGCGGCCCGGCTACCTCGGGGCGTCGGACCTGCCGGGGTTCCTCGGCGGCGCGCTCGTGGTGGCCTTCCCCTCCCGGGGCGAGGGATTCGGGCTGCCGGTGCTGGAGGCCATGGCCTGTGGCGCACCCGTACTGACCACCCAGCGTTCCTCGCTGCCCGAGGTCGGCGGCGACGCGGTCGCCTACACCGAGCCCGACGCCGACAGCATCGCCGCGGCGCTCGGACACCTGCTCGCCGCGCCCGAGCGCAGGCGTCACCTGCGGGAGGCGGGGCTGGCCCGGGCCCGCGAATTCACCTGGGACGCCTCGGCCGAGGCGCATCTCGGCTCCTATCAACGCGCGATCGAATAGTTCGGTAACCTCGCGGAATGATGACGAGTCCATTGCCAGACCTCGAGGCGATCCTCCTGGTCGGGGGGCAGGGCACGCGCCTGCGCCCGCTGACACTGGGCACGCCGAAGCCGCTGCTCCCGACCGCCGGCGTGCCGTTCCTGGCGCACCAGCTCGCGCGGGCGCGATCCTTCGGCGTTCGCCGGATCGTCTTCGCGACCTCCTACAAGGCGGCGATGTTCGAGCCCGCCTTCGGCGACGGGTCGGCGTTCGGGCTCTCGATCGAGTACATGACGGAGGAGACGCCCCTCGGCACCGGCGGCGCCATCCGCAACGCCGCCGAGGCGCTCACCGCGGGCCCCTCCGACCCTGTGCTGATCCTCAACGGCGACATCCTGTCCGGGCACGACATCGGCGATCAGGTGCGTACACACCTCGCACGGCAGGCCGCTGTAACGCTCCATTTGACCGAAGTGGACGATCCCACCCGCTTCGGATGCGTGCCGACCGACGCGTCAGGTCGGGTGACCGCGTTCCTGGAGAAGACCCCCAATCCCGTGACCAACCGCATCAACGCCGGCTGCTACGTCTTCGCCCGATCGGTGATCGACTCGATCCCGCGTGACGAGGTCGTGTCGGTGGAGCGAGAGACGTTCCCGGGGCTGATCGCGTCGGGGGAGATCGTGCTGGGCTACACCGACCGCACCTACTGGCTCGACGTCGGCACGCCCGCCGCGTTCGTGCGCGGATCGCGTGACCTGGTGCTGGGCCGGCTCGGCTCGCCCGCGCTGCCCGGTCCGGTGGGCGAACACCTGGCGCTCGAAGGGTCGCGGGTCTCGGCCGAGGCCAAGGTGCAGGGCGGCACCGCCGTGGGCGCGCGGGCCGTGGTCGGCGCCGGCGCCTCGGTCGTCGGCTCGGTGCTGCTCGACGACTGCGTCATCGAGCCCGGCGCCGTCGTCACTGACTCCGTGGTGGGCACGGGCGCGCGGATCTGCGCGGGCGCGGTGGTGCACGACGCCGTGATCGGCGACAGGGCCGTCGTGGGGCCGGGCAACGAACTGCGGCACGGCGTACGCGTCTGGCCCGACATCGCGCTGCCCGAACGCGCGGTGCGCTATTCCAGCGACGTCTGAGACACCGCACACCCGCGGGCAGACTGTAACCGTGAAGGAACGCAGGTGGGAGCCCGGCGGGCCGCTCGACGTGGGGCTGGCCCTGCAGCCGCACCGGCGCGGCGGCGGCGACCCCACCTGGCGCACCGGCGGCGACGGCGCCGTGTGGCGCACGTCCAGGACCCCCGACGGGCCCTGCACGCTGCGGGTGAGCGTCGAGGGCGGCTCCGTGCACGGCCGGGCGTGGGGCCCGGGGGCCGGCTGGGCGCTGGAGACGCTGCCGGCGCTGCTGGGCGGCCATGACGACCTCGCGGGCTTCAGCGTCAGGCACGAGGTGCTGGCCGAGGCCGTCCGCAGACATCCCGGGCTGCGGATCGGCAGGACCGGCCGCGTCATGGAGGCCCTCGTCCCCGCCGTGCTGGAGCAGAAGGTCGTGGGGCGGGAGGCCTGGCGGGCCTGGCGCTGGCTGCTCACCCGCTACGGCGAGCCCGCCCCCGGGCCCGCTCCCGACGGCATGCGGGTCGTGCCGGAGGCCACGGTGTGGCGGCAGATCCCGAGCTGGCACTGGCACCGGGCGGGCGCGGAGGCCGTACGCGCCAGGACCATCGCCAACGCCGCCTGGCACGCCGCCAAGCTGGAGGCCGCCGCCACCACCGAGGAGCTCGACCGGTTGCTGCGGGCGCTGCCGGGGATCGGGGTGTGGACGTCGGCCGAGGTGCGCCAGCGCGTGTTCGGTGACCCCGACGCGGTGAGCGTCGGCGACTTCCACCTGGCCAAGCTCGTCGGCTACGCGCTGACGGGGGCGAAGACCGACGACCAGGGGATGTTGCGGCTGCTGGAGCCGTACGAAGGACATCGGCACCGTGCGACGGTGCTGGTCTGGCTGACCGGGCTGCGTCCGCCCGCCCGTGGGCCGCGGATGCCCGTGCGCGACTACCGGGCGTTCTGAGCGACCCCTGGGTGCGAGTGGCGAACTCAGGTCCACGTACTGTGCCCTTATGAGTCTCGTCAGCGATTCCGCGCTCCGCCGTGCTCTCGCCCGTGCCCGCGACGGCAAGGCCATCGACGTCGCCGAGGCGACCGTCCTGTTGCACGCCAGGGACGAGCGTCTCGACGCCCTGCTCGAACACGCCTCCCGCGTACGCGATGCCGGGCTGACGGCCGCCGGCCGCGAGGGCGTCATCACGTACAGCAAGAAGGTGTTCATCCCGTTGACCCGGCTCTGCCGGGACCGGTGCGGTTATTGCACGTTCGCGACCGCGCCGCACAAGCTGGACTCGCCGTTCCTGAGCCCCGACGAGGTGCTGGAGATCGCCCGGCAGGGCGCGGCGATGGGGTGCAAGGAGGCGCTGTTCACGCTGGGCGACCGGCCGGAGGACCGCTGGCGCCAGGCCCGCGAGTGGCTCGACGCGCACGGCTACGACGACACGCTGTCGTACGTGCGGGCCATGGCGATCAGGGTGCTGGAGGAGACCGGGGTGCTGCCGCATCTCAACCCGGGGGTGCTGAGCTGGCGTGACCTGCAGCGGCTCAAGCCCGTCGCGCCGTCCATGGGGATGATGCTGGAGACGACGTCGCGGCGGTTGTTCGAGGAGAAGGGGCAGCCGCACCACGGGTCGCCGGA
The DNA here is from genome assembly GCF_004352805.1 of Nonomuraea mesophila. NCBI lineage: Bacteria > Bacillati > Actinomycetota > Actinomycetes > Streptosporangiales > Streptosporangiaceae > Nonomuraea > Nonomuraea mesophila. The sequence goes on along the minus strand of NZ_SMLD01000207.1, from coordinate 8,140 downwards.
CAAGGACCCGGCCGTGCGGCTGCGGGTGCTGGAGGACGCCGGCCGCAGCGGCGTGCCCTTCACGACGGGCATCCTCATCGGCATCGGCGAGACGGTGGAGGACCGCGCGGAGTCGATCTTCGCGATCCGGCGGGTGGCCCGCGAGTACGGCGGCGTCCAGGAGGTCATCGTCCAGAACTTCCGCGCCAAGCCCGACACCGCCATGCGCGGGCTGCCCGACGCCGACCTGCAGGAACTCGCGGCCACCATCGCCGTCGCCCGTCTCGTGCTCGGCCCCCGCGTCCGCCTCCAGGCGCCGCCCAACCTGGTGGACGCCGAGTACGCGCTCATGATCCGGGCCGGCATCGACGACTGGGGCGGGGTGTCGCCGCTCACGCCCGACCACGTCAACCCGGAGCGTCCCTGGCCGCAGATCGACGACCTCGCGGCGCGCACCGCCGAGGCGGGCTTCCGGCTGCGCGAGCGGCTGACGATCTACCCCGAGTACGTCCTGGCGGGGGAGCCCTGGCTGGACCCGCGGCTGTCCGGGCACGTGGCCGCCCTGGCGGACCCGGACACGGGCCTGGCCAGGGAGGACGCGATCCCCGCAGGGCTGCCGTGGCAGGAGCCCGACGGGGGGTTCAACGCGTCGGGACGGGTGGATCTGCACGTCGAGGTCGACACGACGGGAAGGACCGGCGACCGGCGGGACGACTTCGACCACGTCTACGGCGACTGGACCGCACTCCGCGACCGCCTCGACCCCGAGCCCGCCGGGACGCGGGACGGCTCCGGCCGCTCCGGCGCCGTGACGCCCGGCGAGGTGCGGGCGGCGCTCAGGCGGGCCGAGACGGATCCCGCGGGCCTGACGGACGCCGAGGCGGTCGCGCTGCTCAGGGCCGAGGGCGAGGCGCTGGACGAGCTGGCCGCGATCGCCGACGGGCTGCGCAGGGAGGCGGCCGGGGACGACGTCACCTACGTCGTCAACCGGAACATCAACTTCACGAACGTGTGTTACACCGGCTGCCGTTTCTGCGCGTTCGCGCAGCGCAGGACCGACGCCGACGCGTACACGCTCAGCCTCGACCAGGTGGCCGACCGGGCGCAGGAGGCGTGGGACGCGGGGGCGACCGAGGTGTGCATGCAGGGTGGCATCCACCCTGACCTGCCCGGCACGGCGTACTTCGACATCGCGAAGGCGGTGAAGGCGAGGACGCCGGACATGCACGTGCACGCGTTCTCCCCGATGGAGGTCATCAACGGCGCGAGCCGGACGAACATGTCCGTGCGCGCCTGGCTGGAGGCGGCCAAGGAGGCCGGCGTCGACTCGCTGCCGGGGACGGCGGCCGAGATCCTCGACGACGACGTGCGGTGGGTGCTGACCAAGGGCAAGCTGCCGGCCGCGGAGTGGGTCGAGGTCATCACGACGGCGCACGAGGTGGGCATCCCCACGACCTCCACCATGATGTACGGGCACGTCGACAACCACCTGCACTGGGTCAGGCACATCAAGCTGATCCGCCGGCTCCAGGAGCGGACCGGCGGGTTCTCCGAGTTCGTGCTGCTGCCGTTCGTGCACACCAGCGCGCCCATCTACCTGGCCGGCCTGGCCAGGCCCGGCCCCACGGCGCAGGAGAACAGGGCCGTGCACGCCCTGGCCAGGCTCCTCCTGCACGGCACGATCAGGAACATCCAGTGTTCGTGGGTCAAGCTCCGCGACGACGGGTGCCGTCAGGTGCTCCAGGGCGGCGTGAACGACCTCGGCGGCACGCTCATGGAGGAGACCATCAGCCGCATGGCCGGCTCGGAGAACGGCTCCTACAAGACCATCAGCGAGCTGCGGGAGATGGTCGAGGTGACGGGCCGCCCGGCCAGGCAGCGCACCACCGAGTACGGGACCCCGTCGGCGGAGCGGCTGCGTGCCTCGCAGGCGAGTGACGGGGTGTGCCGGAGCGTCAGGAGGGCCCTGCCGATCGCCTAGCTATAACATGTTCTAGCAAGGCTCGCGCCCGCCGCGGGAGGCGCTGGGATCACTCCGCGGAGAGAGGTTCACCGTGCGGTTGGGTCGGCACCGTGCCGCGCTGCCACCGCAGCAGCGGCGCAGGAAGGCACTCCGGCGGGGCGTGCTGGCGACTCTCGGGGCCGTGGCGATCGTCGCGGCGTTCGCCGTCGTGGCGCTCGGAGGCGGGGCCGTCCTGTGCAGCGCACGAGAGCCTGTTCTGGTCAGTGTGGCGGCGGCGGCCGACGTGGCGCCCGCGGCGATGGAGGCCGCCGGGCGCTTCAACGAGACGGAGACGCCGGTCGGCGGCCGGTGCGTGCTGGTCCAGGTGACCGAGCACCCGCCGGCCGACTCGTCGGCGAGACCGAGTTGACTTCTCCCGCTCGCGAACGAGGGGGATTCCCACGACGCCCACCGAGGACGAGCCCGACATCGTCCGCGTGCCCGACCCGTCACTGGCCGGGGCGGGCATCGCCACGGTGGCCGCCGCCAGGGACGTCGTCGGCACGTGCCCGGAGGCTGACAAGGCGCTGACCGCGTTCGTACGGTGGGCGCAGGCCGGTTCGGCGCCCCGCCGCCAGCGTGTCACCCTTCCAGATAGCGCAGGACTGCGATGACCCTGCGGCTCACGCGGTCGGTCGGTGCCAGTTCGAGCTTGCCGAAGATGCTGCTGATGTGTTTGTGCACCGTGCCCTCCGTGATCCGCAGACGCTCTGCGATCACGATGTTGCCGAGCCCTTCGGCCAGCAGCGCGAGCACCTCCCGCTCTCTGACGGTGAGGCGGTCCAGCGGGCCACGGCGGCGGGTGAACAGTTGCGCGACCACTTCGGGGTCGATGGCCACGCCACCGGCGGCCACCCGCGTCAGCGCGTCGAGGAACTCCTTGAACTGCCCCACGCGCTCCTTCAGCAGGTATCCCAGACTACGGGCGCCGTCGGCCAGCAGTTCGGTGGCGAACGCCTGCTCGACATAGGCGGACAGCACGAGCACGGCCAGCCCGGGGTGTGACCGCCTGGCCTCCACCGCGGCTTGGATACCTTCGTCGGTATGGGTGGGCGGCATGCGGACATCCACCACCGCCACGTCGGGGGAGTACCGGGCGACCGCGGTGAGGAACTCCTGCGGATTCGAGACGGCCGCGACCACCTCGAAGCCTTCCCCGCCGAGCAGCATGACCAGTCCTTCACGCAGCAGGGCGTCGTCCTCAGCGATCACGATGCGCACGGTAGTTCCGCCTTCATCCTCGTCGGCCCGCCTCGGGGACTGGTAAGTGTGAATGTGCCGTCGTGCGCTTCCACCCGCCGGCGGATGCCGGCCAGGCCCGATCCGCCGCGTTCCCATGCGCCTCCGACTCCGTTGTCCTCCACCTCAACTCGGAGAACCTCGCCGTGTCTGGCGGCTTCGACTCTGAGACGTGTGGCCCTGCTGTGCTTGCCTGCGTTGGTCAACGCCTCTGCGACCGTGAAGTAGGCGGTCGCCTCCACAGACAGGGGCAGGTGTCCGAGTTGGCCCACGCGAAGGTCGCAAGGAATGGGGGAGTCGGCCGCGACCGCGCTGAGCGCGCCCGCGAGGCCCCTGTCCGCCAGGATCGGTGGCAGGATGCTGCGGACGACGCCGCGCAGCTCGGTCAGCGCCTGCTCGGCGGCCAGCTGGACACGGTCGAGCGCGGGGCCGACGTTCGCCGGGTCACGTTCCAGTGCTCGCTTGGCCGCCGTGGCCATGACGACGACTGCGAGCAGCCGGTTTTGCGCACCGTCGTGGAGTGAGCGTTCGATGCGGCGGAGTTCGGCCGCGTGCGCGGCGAGAGCGCCGGCCCGGGTGGCGGTGAGGCGGGCGACCCGCTCGGAGAGGTCCACGGACGGGTGCGGGCTGAGCAGCCGCCGGCCGGGCAGGGACTGCAGGCGGGCGATCGGGCGGCCGCACAGAATGCTGACGGCCAGCCAGACGAACCCCGACAGGCCGACCGCTATCACGCCGGACCAGGTGTGTACGGGAATGCCGAGGGAGGAGCCGGTTTCACCCTCGGGCAGGAGGTGCCACCACAGGGGAAACGAGGCGTCGCGCACCCCCATGATCGGCAGGATGATCCCCACGAGGCCGAGCAGGAGACCCACGGTGCTGTGGACGGCGAGCCAGGCCAGGTCGCGCCAGGTCGCCGGATCAGTGCGCCAGCCTTTCGCGGGCCTCGTGGCCGGATAGGGGCTGACCACGTGCTCGCCCCAGCGGCCCAGCCTGGCTCGTTCCCGTTCGGCCACGGATCGGGTCAGGGACAGCATCGGCTGCACCATCGGCAGTCCGATCCCGACCAGGCATGCGGGTCCGACGACCGCCCAGCCGGCCACCGTCGCCAGGGCCAGCAGGGCGGTGCCCAGCCCTCCCGCGAGGCGGTCCAGTGCCTCGAAGGCGTCACCTGTCACAGCCGACACCCTAAGCCAGCCTCAAGGCGGCGCCATTCCAGCCAGCTCTACCACGATCAGCCAGGTGGCGGGGTCCCCGCGGCCGCGGCGCGTCCCTACCGTCTGGGGCATGGACGATCCCTATCGCATCGACCCCCGAGAACGGCGACGGCCCGCATCCCGACGGAACGGCAGGGCTCTGCGTGCCCTGCTCTGGACGATTCTTGTCATCGCCGTATCCGTCAACATCGTCGCCAGCACGATCGGCCGCGGCAACCTGCTCATCGGACCGCCCTCAGGGCTCGTGGCGGTCGCCTGCATCATCGGCCTCATCGTGCACCACGTCAGGTCGGGCCGCCGGTGAGCCACGTCGTCACCTTGGACCGGGTCACCAGGACCTACGGCGAGGTACGCGCCCTTGACGAGGTCACGCTCGCCTTCCCACGAGGCAGGTTCGTCGCCGTGATGGGCCCGTCAGGGTCCGGCAAGACCACGCTGCTCAACTGCGCGGCAGGCCTGGACCCGCCCACGTCGGGCTCGGTGGTGATCGGCGGCGTGGACCTCGCCCGGCTCTCGGAGACCAAGCGGACGGAACTGCGCAGAAGACATGTGGGCTTCGTCTTCCAGTCCTACAACCTGCTGCCCGCGCTCAGCGTGCAGGACAACATCACGCTGCCGCTGCGGCTGGCCGGGCTCCGCCCGGACCGGTCCTGGCTGCAGGAACTCGTGGCCCGGGTGGGGCTCGGCGACCGGCTGCGGCATCGGCCCGCCGAGCTGTCGGGCGGCCAGGAGCAGCGTGCGGCGATCGTGCGCGCCCTGGCGGCCCGCCCCGACGTGGTCTTCGCCGACGAGCCCACCGGTGCCCTCGACCGCGGCAGCGCGACACGGGTGCTCGACCTGTTGCGGGAACTGGTCGACGACCTCGGCCAAACCGTGATCATGGTCACGCACGACCCGGTCGCCGCCGCACGCGCCCACCAGACGCTGCTCATGGTGGACGGGAAGGTGGTGGGCCTCCTCCATGCCCCCTCCGCCGACGATCTCGCCGCACGGCTGGCCCGGCTGGACGGCGAACCGCGCATGACCCCGATCGAGGTCCCTCAGTGATCAGAACCTCTCTGGTCTTGTCCAGGATCGGCGGGCTGGTAGCGGTGTTCTTCGCCGTACTGGGCGGAATGGCACTGGTCGTCGCGACCGGAGTGATCGCGGAGTCGGGTTTGCGGTCCAGCGTGGCCGCACAGCGGCTGGTTCACGCCGACGTGGTGGTCTCGGCCAGGCAATCCCTGCCGCGGAAGGAAGATCTGCCGGTGGCCTTGCCGGAACGGGCCGTGCTGCCGACGTCGTTGGTCCCCCGGCTGACCGGGGTTCCCGGGGTGGCTGATGCTACGGGGGACGTGAGTTTTCCCGCCGCCGTCGTTCCGGGTGCGGAGGTCCCGGCGGTTGAAGGCGATCCGGCGACCGCGGGCCATGGCTGGTCGTCGCTGACGCTCACCGGATCGCTGAGAGCCGGCCGTGCGCCCCGCGGTCCCGGCGAGGTCGCCCTGCCGCGCGGCCGGCTCGGTCAAGAGGTCCGGCTCATGGCCGGCGGCAGGTCGGGTGTCTACCGGGTGACCGCGCTGGTGGACGCTCCCGGCCTGTATTTCGCCGATGCCACCGCGGCCGACCTGGCCGGCCGGACGTCTGGGCCACGCGCGAACACCGTCGACCTCGTCGCCCTACGCCTGGCCGCCGGCGCGAACATCGAGGACGTGGCGGTCGAGCTGCGCGAGCTTCTCGGCGAACGATACGAGGTGGCGACAGGACGCTTCATCGGCGACGCCGAATCTCCTGGCATGGCCGCCGCCCGCGGGCTGCTCATCGTCCTGTCGGGTTCCATCGGAGGCACCAGTCTGCTTGTCGTCGGCTTCGTGGTCGGCGGCAGCCTGTCGATGTCGATCAACAGGCAACGCCGCGACCTGGCTCTGATGCGGGCGGCAGGTGCGACCCCACGCCAGGTCAGGCGGACGATCGCGATCCAGGCCGCCGTGGCGGCCACGGCTGCGCTCGCCCCGGGGATCGTGCTCGGTTACCACCTGGCCGGCCGATTCGGCGGCCTGCTCGTGTCGGCAGGCGCGCTTCCCGCTGCGCTGCCCCTGGTGTACAGCCCGCTCCCGGCACTGGCGGCCACGCTGCTGCTGGCCGCGGTGGTCAGGGGCTCGGCGTGGGCGGCCTCGCTGCGAGTGTCGCGGGCGTCGGTGCCGGCGGCGCTGGCCGAGTCGCGCAGCGAGCCAAGGCAACCCTCCAAGGCCCGGACCGCCGTCGGCATGCTGCTGATGTCGGCCTCACTGGTGCTGTCGATCATCCCGCTGCTGATCCGCACCGAGGCTGCGGTGATCGGCCCGGCGAATGCCGCCCTGCTGGCGGTGATCGGGCTGGCGCTGGCCGGCCCTCACCTCGTACGGACCGTGACCGGCGCGCTCGCCGACCACCTGCCTGTCCGGATCTCCACCGCCGCGTGGCTGGCCGTCAACAACGCGCACGGGTACGCGCTCAGGACCGCGGGCGCGGTCGCGGCCATGGGCATGGTGGTCACCCTCGGTCTCAGCTTCACGCTCACCCAGACCACGATCATGACGGCAAAGGCCGACGAGGCCGCGCTCGGCCTGCGCGGCGTGCGGGCCATCACGGCCGGCCGCTTCGGCGGCGTCCCTCATGGCCTCGTGTCCGAGGTACGCGCGACGCCCGGCGTACGCGCCGCCACCTCGATCGCCACGACCACCGTGCTCACCCGCCGGCTCGCTTTCGGAGACGATGCCGGCCTGCAGGACAGGACCGCCCTGGTGCTCGGTCCCGACGCGAACGAAGTGATCGACCTCGACATCGCCCACGGAAGCCTGAGCGACCTCCGAGGAGCCGCGATCGCTGTGGACGAGCGCGTGGGTGCGGTGGGCGAGAGCCGCGACCTCGTCATGGGGGACGGCGCGGCCGTTCGGGCCCGTGTGGTGGCGACCTACCGGCGCGCGCTCGGCTTCGGTCCGCTCATCCTCTCCCGCGATCTTGCCGCCGGTCACACCACGACGGGGCTCGCCGCGGCCATCCTGGTGCGCCCCGCGGCGCCGGGCGCACCGGATCTCGGCGCCCTGCTCGCGCGATGGCCAGGAACGGAGACGACCGAGACACCGCTGATCACGCGGCCAGGCGCCTTCCCCCCCGAGGTCGTGGTGAACCTGGCGGTCCTCGTCGTCCTCCTGGGATATGTGCTCGTCGTGGTCGCCAACCGCTTGGTGGCGACCACGACGGCCAGGCGGGAGGAATTCCGCGCGCTGCTCCGCTTGGGGGCCACACCCGGCGAGCTCCGCAGGATGCTTCGCTGGGAGGCCGCGCTGACCGCCGGGGCTGCGGCCGGAGCCGGCGTTGTGCTGGCTGCCGTTCCGCTGACCACGCTGAGCATGAGCTTCCTCGGACGCCCGTGGCCCGCGGGGCCGTTGTGGCTCGTTCCCGCCTGCGTCCTGCTGCTCGGCGTGGTGGCCTGGCTCGCCACCGTCCTCCCGGCCAGGCCGGCGTACACCGGCGGCGGCTGACGGGTGACTATCGACTTCGATACACGCCCTTAGACGCGCTGCCAGAGTGCGGGCACGTTGGGCGGCTCCCATCCGGCGAGGGCGGTGTGCGCCTGGACGCACCGGTAGGTGGCGCCGTTGTAGGTCGCCGTGCTGCCGGCCGGGTAGGTCGTGCCGGGCTTCCAGGTGCCCGAGGGCGTCGTCGGGTTCTCGGTCGGGGTCGGGTC
>NZ_SMLD01000206.1:0-15210 GCF_004352805.1 Nonomuraea mesophila | reverse complement strand
CTCCCCTCCCGCGCCGCCCGCGCCCTCCGCGCCGGGTGCGGGGGTCAGGCGGCGCAGGAGTCGTGGGTGGCGTCGAAGCCCTTGATGCTCTCGTGGTCGTCGCCGCGCAGGGGCTTCACGCCCTTCCAGTCGTCGCCGATCACCAGCACCAGCCGGTTGGTCCTGGCCGCCGGCACGTGCTTGGGGGCGGCTGTCACGAGGTCGCGGGAGAGGGTCGGTACGCGGGTCTCGCCGTTCGGGCCGTAGAGGATCGTGGTCTTCGCCTGCGGCTTTCGCCCCGTGTCGCCGATCTTGGAGATGTGGTAGCCGCGCTGCTCAAGGGCGGCGGCCACCTCCTTGGCCAGCCCGCTGCGCCAGGTGCCGTTGCGGAGCTCCACCTGCACCTTCGACCGGGCCACCTTGGCCTGGCCCCCCTTGACGCCCTCGATTTTTTCGTCCTTCGCCACGACCTGGAACAACCTGTCGGCCTGCGGCTGCACCCACTCGACCCGGCCGGGCTGGGTGAGGGAGTAGTGCCACGGGGTGGTGACGAAACGGATGCGCCCGGCGTCCAGCCCGCGCAGGCTGAGCGCGAGTTCCTTCATGACGGACGGCGTCAGGCCGGGGTCGGTCGTCACCGCCTTGGTGCCGGCGTCGAGGACGGCCCACAACCTGGCCGGGTCGGTCAGCGTCTCGCCGCTCATCACCTTCTTGACCATCGAGGCGACGAACATCTGCTGCCGCTGGATCCGCCCGATGTCGGAGCCGTCGCCCATGCTGTAGCGGGCGCGTACGTAGCCGAGCGCCTGCTCGCCGTCGAGCGTCTGCCGGCCGGCAGGCAGGCGCAGGAGGGCCTTCTTGTCGTGCACCGGTTCGGGCAGGCAGACCTCGACGCCGCCGACGGCGTCGACCAGGCTCTTGAAGCCGGAGAAGTCGATCTTGACGAAGTGGTCGATGTGGACGCGGGTGAGTGTCTCGATCGTCTTCCAGGCGCAGCCGATGCCGCCGGAGTTGAACGACTCGTTGATCATGCCGAGGTGGGGCCGCTGCCCCGGCAGGTCGCCGGTCGCCCGGCAGGCGGGCAACTGCACGAGCGAGTCGCGCGGGAAGCTGACGACCATCGCGTGGTCGCGCCGGGACGACAGGTGCACCAGCATGATGGTGTCGGTGCGCTCGCCCGCCAGGCGCCCGTATTTCGCGTTGGCGCCGTCGCGCCGGTCGGAGCCGACGACCAGGATGTTGAGCGCGGTGCCCGACATCCTGGCCGGCCGGGCGGCGCCGAGATCGTCGGCGGTCACGTCGACGTGCTTGACGTTGCCCGTCAGCTTGGCCCAGACGCCCACGACCAGCCCGCCGACCAGCAGGACGACGGCCACGGTGACGGCCAGCGCCCAGCGCAGCCAGGGCCGGCGACGCCGGCGGTGCGACCGTTTGCCCCGCTGGGAGGGCGGCACATCGCTCACGTGACTCCAGAGGGACGGGGCCGAGGGCCGCCGCCCATGGCTCTCGACCGGTTGGACGTGCCTGAGTGTACTCAGGCGAACACGCTCCGGGGTCTAGTCGGGAACGTTCCTGCGCGGCGCCACCAGCCCCGACTCGTAGGCGAACACGACGAGCTGGGCGCGATCGCGGGCGCGCAGCTTGGTCATCGCCCTGCTGACGTGCGTCTTGGCGGTGGCCGGGCTGATCACCATGTGGGCGGCGATCTCGTCGTTGGACAGGCCGCGGGCCACCAGGGTGGTCACCTCGCGTTCGCGGTTGGTGAGCGCTTCGAGCCCCCGCGGGCCCGGCTCGGGGCTGCGGGCGACGTACTCGCCGATCAGCCGGCGGGTGATCGCGGGGGAGAGCAGGGCGTCGCCGCGGGCCGCCACCCTGACGCCCTGCAGCAGGTCGGCGGGTTCGGTGTCCTTGACCAGGAATCCGCCGGCGCCCGCGCGCAGGGCGTTGAAGACGTACTCGTCGAGGCCGTAGTTGGTGAGGATCACGACGTGGACCTCGCCCAGCCGCTCGTCGGAGGCGATCCGCCTGGTCGCCTCGATGCCGTCCATGACGGGCATCTGGATGTCGACGAGCGCCACGTCCGGCCGGTGCTCCAGAGTCAGGGCGACGGCCTGCGCGCCGTCGGCGGCCTCGGCCACCACCTCGATGTCGTCCTCGGCCTCCAGCAGGGCGCGGAAACCGGCCCTGATGAGCGCCTGGTCGTCCACGAGCAGCACGCGGATCACGATGGTTCCCCCAGCGGTAGTTCTGCGCGTACGGTGAATCCGCCCTCCGGGCGCGGCTCTGCCCGCAGCCGGCCGCCGAGCACCGCGACGCGCTCGCGCATGCCGCGCAGGCCCACGCCGGGCGCGGGAGGCGCGCCGGGGCCGCCCGTGCCGTCGTCGTCCACCTGCACGACCAGCTCCGCGGCACCGTAGTGGATGCGCACCGCCGCCCCGGCCCCGCCCGCGTGCCGCGAGACGTTCGTCAGAGCCTCCTGCACGATCCGGTACGCCGCCCTGTCGACCTCTTCGGGCAGCTCGTGCCGCTCGCCGGAGATCGTCACCGTGGTGGGCAGGCCGGTCGAGCGGGCCCGCTCCACCAGGTCGCCGATCCGGTCGAGGCCGCTGGCGGCGGGCTGGTCGCCGGCGTCGCGCAGCACCTCCAGCGTGGCGCGCAGCTCGCGCATGGCGTCGCCGCCGGCCTCCTGGATGGTGAGCAGCGCCGCGGGCACCTCCTCGCCGCGTTTGCGCGCCAGGTGGATGGCGACGCCCGCCTGCACCTTGATGATCGAGATGCTGTGGGTGAGCGAGTCGTGCAGCTCCCTGGCGATGCGCAGCCGCTCCTCGCCGGCGCGGCGCAGCGCGGCCTCCTCCCGGGTGCGCTCGGCTTCGGCGGCGCGCTGCTCGACCTGCTCCAGGTACGCGTGCCGGTGCCTGGCCACGGTCGCCGACACCCCGGCGGCCAGGAACCAGCCGAGCAGCATCGTCGTGCTCTGGGTGATGGCCTGGGTGTCCTGCGGGGCGGCGGAGGACAGGTCCGCCGCGAGGCCGACGCCCAGGTAGACGGCTCCGGCCAGCGCCGCGAGCAGCCGGTGGCCGGCCCTGACCGCGCCGAACACCGACACGAGCACGGGGAAGGCGGCGGACGGGCCCGGGGCGGCGTACTGGGAGAAGAGGAGCATGCACACCGTGGTCACGGGCAGCGCGACCAGCGGAGCCCGGCGCCAGGCGACCAGCGCGAGAGAGCCGGCGAGGACCGCGGCCAGTCCGAGCGCTCCCGCGCCGGGCGCGACGAGCGCGGTGGGGGTCAGGATGGCGGCCACGGTCACGGCGAGCGCGCCGTCCATGGCGAGGGGGCGCCATCGGGGCACACAGCTCATTCCTGCACAGTAGGGCGTCACCGCGGCGAGTACGTCGGCACCGGGTCGCATATCCGGGCTACCACCGGCGAAGTAGCCGGGCCGATCCTCCTCCGCGGGTCGTAGCGCGTGCGACCGCCACGCGTAGCGCGCGCGACCGCCATCCGTGGCGCGGGCGACGGAGGACCTGGCGGGCGTTCCAGCCGGAGGTCAGGGCGGCAGCCGGTCCGAGCGCGGCCAGACGTAGTCGAGGTCGTCGGGCTCGTCGCCGAAGACGGGCCGGTAGAAGCCCGGGTCCTTGCGCAGCAGCGCGGAGCGGTGGCTGAGGTGCAGCGACGGCTCGCCCAGCCAGGGCGGCAGCTCGCCGGCCGTGGCGAGCTCGTCCTGCCCGCGCACCATGGTCAGGCCGCGCGCCCTGGCGAGGTCGCTCGTGATGGTGGCCGCGCAGGTGTCGGCCCGTCCGAGGGAGCACCAGCGTGCGCACACCTCCAGGCCGTACCTGACGAGCGCCTCCTCGTATCCGGCCCACATCTTGACGACGGGGTGGTGGCGCCAGCCGTAACCGGGGACGGTGAGGGCGCGCAGGACCTGCAGCGCCTCCACCCGCTGCTTGCCGAGCCGGAGCGGGTCGAGGACCGCCGCGGATGCGGCAAAATCCGGATAAGGCAGGAACGTTTGCATCTGTACCCCCGCTGACGTGCTCCTTCCCGCGGATGCTATAGACCGTTCCGTGGGCGGCGCTCACAATCGGGGCATGGGAGACGCGTATGTCGGCGCCAGCACGCCGCGACGGGAAGACGCCAGGCTGCTCACCGGAAAAGGAAAATACGTCGGCGCGGTCCGTCTGCCCGGCATGGTCCACGCCCACGTCATCCGCAGCCCCATCGCCCACGGCAGGCTGCTCGGCTGCGACGCCAAGGGCGCCTGGGCCGCCGACGACGTGCTCGACGTCATCACCCCCGCCGACGCCCCCGACCTGCGCCTGCCCTGCGTGAGCCTGTCGCCCGGCCAGCGCCTGCTGTCCTACCGGGCGCTGGACGACACGATCAGGTACGCGGGACAACCCCTCGCCGTCGTCGTCGCCCGCACCCCCGAAGCAGCCAGGGACGCCGCCGACCTCGTCGACCTGGAACTGGACGAACTGCCCGCGACGGCCGGCATCGAACGCGCCCTGGAGCAGTCGGCCCCCCTGCTCTACCCCGACTGGGGCACCAACCTGTTCACCGACTTCACGCTCGGCGACGACGACTGCGCCACGGCCGTCGAGCAGGCCGAGCACGTCGTGGAGATGACGTTCAGGATGGGCCGCGTCTCGCCGTACCCGCTCGAAACGCGCGGCGTGGTCGCCGCGTACGCCGACGACGAGCTGACCGTGCACACCTCCTCCCAGGCGCCGCACCACGTGCGCGAGCACCTGGCGGACGCCTTCGGGCTCACCCACGACCGGGTACGGGTCGTCAGCGGCGACACGGGCGGCGGGTTCGGCGGCAAGGAGCACGTCTACCCCGACGAGGCGATCGTCTGCCTGGCCGCGATGCGCCTGGGCCGCCCCGTGAGCTGGTCGGAGGCGCCGGGCGACCGGCTGCTCGCCACGCTGCCCGCGCGGGCGGCCGTGCACCGGGGGCGGCTGGCGCTCGACGGCGACGGCCGGTTCGTGGCCCTGTACGTCGACGTGCTCGGCGACATCGGCGCCCACCCGTCGAACGTGGGCGCCTCGACGTTCGCGGTGACGGCCACGACGATGCCGGGCCCGTACCGGTTCGACCGGGTCGCCGTGCGCGTGCGCGGCGTCGTCACCAACACCACGCCGACCGGCTCCTACCGCGGCTTCGGCCAGCCGGAGGGCACCCTGACCAGGGAACGGCTGATCGACGAGGCGGCGCGCAGGCTGGGCGCCGACCCGGTCGAGCTGCGGCTGCGCAACATGGTGCGGCCGGAGGAACTGCCGTACACGTCCCGGGTCCACCAGGCGTACGACTCCGGCGACTACCCGCAGGCCCTGACGACGCTGCGCGACCTCGTCAGACCGGTCGAGAAGGACGACGGGCGGCGGCGCGGCATCGGCTACTCCTGCCACGTCGAGACCACCGGCATGGGGCCCTCGATGGAGATGAAGGCCAGCGGCATCCAGGCGGGCGGCTACGAGACGGCGATCCTGCGCATGGAGCAGGACGCGTCCGTCGTCGTCTCGTCGGGCGTGGTCTCGATCGGGCAGGGCATCGAGACGGCGCTGGCCCAGCTCGCGGCCGACCGGATGGGTGTGCCCATCGACCGGGTGCGGGTGGTGCTGGGCGACACGGCGGCGACCCCGTACTCGTCGATCGGGTCGGTCGCGAGCCGGTCGCTGGCGGTCGGCGGTGGAGCGCTCACCCAGGCCGCCGCCCGGCTGCGCGGCAAGCTCGTCGCCATCGCGGCCCACCTGCTGGAGGCGGCGCCGGACGACCTGGAGGTCGCCGGTGAGGCGGTGCGCGTGAAGGGCGACCCGCGGTCGTCGGTGACGCTGCGGGAGGTGGCCACGGCCGCGTGGCGCGGCTGGGACCTGCCGGACGGCCTCACCCCCGGGCTCGAGGAGCGGGTCAGCTACGACCCGAAGGCGTACACGTTCGCCTACGGCGCGCACGCCGCGGCGGTGGCCGTCGACCCCGAGACCGGCCAGGTCGAGCTGGAAGGCTACTGGGTGGTCAACGATTCCGGCGTGCTGGTCAACCCCACCCTGGTGGAGGGGCAGATCAGGGGCGGCGTGGTGCAGGGCATCGGCATGGCGCTGACCGAGGAGATCGTCTACTCCGAGGACGGCCAGCCGGTCACCGACTATCTGCTGCCGACCACGCGCGAGGTGCCGGACATCGAGGTCGTGATGACGCAGACGCCGTCGCCGCTCACACCCGGTGGCATGAAGGGCGTGGGCGAGTCGGGCACCATCGGCCCGCCCGCCGCCATCGCCAACGCGGTCGCCGCCGCCCTGCCGGAGATCGCCGGCAGGGTCACGGACGTCCCCCTGACACCTGCCTCTCTGTGGTCCTTGTTGTAGGCGACGGGATCAGGTGAGGTCCTTCAACTCCTTGCCCGCTTCGAGAAGTGCCTGCTCAAGTGCCTTCCGGCCGGCGGGCTTGGGCTCCTCAGGCCGCGCCGTGCGCCTGGCGGGCCGCTTGGCGGCGTCGAGGCGCGGTTCGGTGCGGGTCTTAGGTGCGTTCTCGTCTGGACTGCTCATGGCACAGTCCGTACCCCGTGCCGGGCGGGCCGTTTCCGGACGCGCGGAAAAAGATTGCTGATTTCTCGCCGAAGATTCGACCCGAACGGCCTTCTCCTGCGTACACGTTTCGACGGCGCCGTACGTCCACTCATAGGCAGGCACTCGTGTCGAGCGAAACGTGTTCCGACAGCCCGGTCCCATCGGAGAGAGACGCCATGACCTTGCTGCGCTCAGCTCGCCGGAGCCGGATGCAGTACGCGTGGCCGCTGGTCGCGGACGTACGTACGGTCGGCCGGTCGCGTTCGGTCATTCGCGAGGAGCTGGCCGCGCTGCACCTTTCCGACGACCTGATCGACGACGCCGTTCTCATGGTGAGCGAACTGATCACCAATGCGTTCATGTACGGCGACGGCCCGTACGAACTCGCACTTCACGTGGACGCCAGGGAGATCATGCTGGTGGTCGTGGACAGCAGCCCGCTGTTGCCCGCTCCGTCGCCGGACGACGTGTCGGCCGAGCACGGCAGGGGGCTGCGGATCGTCGCGAGGCTCTCCGACGGCTTCTACGGTTGCCACCCGCAGCGCTACATCACCCATCCGGACCTCGTCGGCAAGGCCACGTGGTTCGCGCTGCCGCGCGAGGGCACACCCGGCAACGTCGTGCCGATCAGGTCGGGCACCTGACGCTCGACGCAGGACGCCCAGGCCGGCACATGGGCCGGGCCTGGGCGTCCTGCTCGGGCCGGTTCAGTCCGCGGAACTCAGCCGACGGGCGTGAAGTCGCGCGCGGCGATGAAGTCCGGCCGGCGCGAACTGGCCGCGTACGGCTCCACGCAGGTGTTCTCGACGCTGTTGAACACGACGAAGATGTTCGAGCGCGGGAACGGCGTGATGTTGCTGTTCGACCCGTGCATGCAGTTGCAGTCGAACATGGTCGCCGAGCCGGCCTTGCCGGTGAAGACCTCGATGCCGTGCTTGTCGGCGAGGACGGACAGGCTGCCGGGGTCGGGGGTGCCGATCTCCTGCTGCTTCAGCGACGCCTTGTAGTGGTCGTCCGGGGTCTGCCCGACGCAGGACACGAAGCTCTTGTGCGAGCCCGGCATGATCATGAGCGCGCCGTTGTGCAGGAAGTTCTCCGTCAGCGCGATGGAGATGCTCACCGCGCGCATCCTGGGCATCCCGTCTTCGGCATGCCAGGTCTCGAAGTCGGAGTGCCAGTAGAAGTCCTTGCCGTTGAACCCGGGCTTGAAGTTGACCCGGCTCTGGTGCACGTACACGTCGGAGCCGAGGATCTGCCGGGCCCGGCCCACCACGCGCGGGTTGGCCACCAGGTCGGCGAAGACCTGGCTGATCTTGTGTACCTCGAAGATCGACCGGATCTCGTTCGAGTCGGGCTCGGTGATCGTACGCTCGTCGGCAAGGACCTTCTGATCCTCCGACAGCCGGCGCAGCTCGCCACGGTAGAGCTCGACCTCGTCGGGCTCGAGCAGCTGGTCGACGGAGAGGAAGCCGTTCTCCGCGTAGGAGTTCAGCGTCTCGGCGTCGATGGGGCCGTCGCCCGGTGCTCCGTAGACCACGGGGTCCTGCCGGTACAGCAGGGCGGGCTCCTTGGCGCTCCGGGTGGGGTACGGGTCGCGCTGGGTCGGCTTGAGTCCTTCTGTAACGGTCATGCTTCCTCCTTGATCAGTGGGTAGACGCCGTTCTCGTCGTGCACTTCCCTGCCGGTGCAGGGCGGATTGAAGACGCAGACGGTGCGTACGTCCGTGTGCGCGCGCAGGGTGTGACGCTCGTGACCGTCGAGGAGGTACATGGTGCCCGGTTCGATCCGGTGCTTCTCACCGGTCTCCTCGTTGGTGAGTTCGCCTTCGCCCTCGACGCAGAAGACGGCTTCGATGTGGTTCGCGTACCACATCGTGGTCTCGGTGCCGGCGTACAGAACGGTCTCGTGCAGCGAGAAGCCGACTTTCTCCCGAGCCAGCACCAGCCGCTTGCTGCGCCAGGTCGGCGCCTCCACATCGCGTTCTGTCCCGGTGATGTCTTTCAGCGAGCGAACGAGCATATTTTCTCCTTTCGGCTGATTGTGGATGTCAGACCAGGACGGCTTTCACCGAGTCGGCGATGATGTCCAGACCTTCGGCGAGTTCGTCGGGGGTCGAGGTGAGCGGCGGCAGCAGCTTGACCACCTCGCTCTCCGGCCCGGAGGTCTCCAGCAGGAGCTTGCGCTCGAAGGCCGCCGCGCAGACCGCGGAGGCGTTCGCGGGCTCGGTGAAGGAGATGCCCTGCGCCAGCCCGCGGCCCTTGGTGCCGCTCACACCCAGGGGGTGCTCGGCGGCAAGCTGCTCGAGGGCCTCCTGCACCTGCTCGCTCTTGGCGATGGTCTCCTTCTCCATGCCCTCGTCGGCCCAGAAGTGCTTCATCGCGGCGGTCGCGGTGACGAAGGCCGGGTTCGGGCCTCGGAACGTTCCGTTGTGCTCGCCGGGCTCCCACACGTCCAGCTCCGGCTTGAGCAGGGTGACGGCGAACGGGAGCCCGTAGCCGCTCAGGGACTTCGACAGGCAGACGATGTCGGGCTTGATCCCGGCCTGCTCGAAGCTGAAGAACGGCCCGGTGCGCCCGCATCCCATCTGGATGTCGTCCACGATGAGCAGGATCTCGTGCTGCTTGCACAGCTCGGCGAGGCCGCGCAGCCATTCAGGGCTGGCCGCGTTGAGGCCGCCCTCTCCCTGCACGGTCTCGACGATGACCGCGGCCGGGGTGTCCAGCCCGCTGCCGTTGTCGGCGAGCAGCCGCTCGAACAGCAGGAAGTCGGGCGTCTGGCCGTCGAGGTAGTTGTCGAACGGCATCACGAGGGTCTGCAGGGGGATGCCCGCGCTCTTGCGCTTCATCGAGTTGCCCGTCACCGCGAGCGCCCCGAGCGACATGCCGTGGAAGGCGTTGGTGAAGCTCACGATGGTGTTGCGGCCGGTGTACTTCCTGGCCAGCTTCAGCGCCGCCTCGACGGCGTTGGCGCCGCCCGGCCCGGGGAACTGCACGCGGTAGTCCAGGCCGCGCGGTTTCAGGATCACGTCACGGAACGTCTCCAGGAACTCCCGTTTGGCGACGGTGTACATGTCCAGGCTGTGGATGATGTTGTCGCCGTTCAGGTACTGGAGCAGGTCCTCCTTCAGGTGCGGGTTGTTGTGCCCGTAGTTGAGGGTGCCGGCGCCTGCGAAGAAGTCGAGGTACGGACGCCCCTCCTCGTCGTAGAGGTGGCTGCCCGTGGCCTTGCGGAACGTGGCGGGCCATCCCCGGCAGTAGCTGCGAACCTCTGACTCGGTGCTTTCGAAAACGTCCATATTTCAGCTGTCTCCTATGGGGGCTTGCTGATCGAGGGGCCCGATTCGATAGAGCACCTCTGCCTGATGTTCCTTGGGGAACAGGTCCTCGCTGAGGAGCGGCCGCCGTTCCAGGTCCGCCCCTCGTTCGCGGGCGAAGGCGGTGAACAACCGGTCCGAGGCGATGTTGTCCGGCGTGACGGTGGCCTCGATGAACCGGCATCCGGTGCCGGCCAGGTAACCGAGCATGCGGCTGGCCAGGGAGCGGCCTCGCCACTCCTCGTCCACCGCGACCTGCCACACGAAGAGCGTCTCCGGCTCCCGCGGGCGGGTGAACCCGGTGATGAAGCCGCGCACGCCGTTCTCGCCGCGCGCCACGACCGAGGTGTCCGCGAAGTCGCGGCACCAGAGGACGTAGCTGTAGGGGGAATTGAGATCAAGGATCTTGGAATCACGGGTGATGCGCCACAACTCCCGGCCGTCCTCGAGGCGGGGTGGCCCCAGTTCCTCCGAGGAGGACGGAGAATCCGCTTGCGGTCGTGGGTGTGCTGACGACATGGACTCCGAATTTACGCGAAGCGGTAACACGGATTACCGGGCAGCAAACACCCAACAGTTTGAGCTCCAGGTTCCGGGGTACGTCAGTTGGCTTTCCCGTTTTGGCTGGTCGGCGGCATGACGGAAGCGCCGCCGACGGCTCCGCCATCATCGGAACTCACCAGGGAGCACGCGACTTTCGGTGGTGCCCGCAGGATCCGCGCCGACGCGTGCCCGTGCGTCGGCGCCGGCGCTCATACCGCTTGATCGGCGCGTTAGGGGGCGAAAACTATTGAGATATTAGTCACAGCCTAAGTTTCAACGTCATAACAGAAGGCGTTCGTTCGGTTTGAGATCTGCCCCACCGAAGATCGTCCCCGTTGTGTGCTGCTGCCCGCACCGCGGCGGCCTACACGCCTTTCACGAGGACCGTTCGAGGACGCTTCGAGGACCGGACCGGCTAGCTTCTCCAGCGCTTCATTTCTGCCGCGAAGGTGTCATCAACGGGGGAGGCTCGATGAGATCATGCGGAAGCGCCGGCGTGCCCGGTCCGGCGGAGGTCCTCGTGGTGGTCGGCGACGGGGTCCGCTCGCTCGACGTGGCAGGGCCCATGGACGTGTTCGAGGGGGCGACACGGCTGACGGCCCGCGGTTACCGCGTACGCCTGGCCTCCGCCGGCGGGGCGGACGTCCGTACGTCCAGCGGCGTGCGGCTGGGCGTGGACGCCGACCTGGAGGACATCCGGCACGGGTTCGACACGCTGCTGCTGATCGGCGGTTGCGGAGCCGATCCCGGCCTGGCCGCTCACCTGCCGCGCCTGACGGAGCTGGCCAGGCGGGTCGCCGCCATCGGCGACGGACCCATGGAGCTCGACGGCGTGCCGCTACGGAACGGGCGGTCACCGGGCGGTTCCTGCCGGGTCGTCAAGGTGGTGCCGCACCCGACCAGGAGTGGCGGCGTACGGACCGCCGAGGGGATCGTCTCGGCCGTGGACCTCGCACTCACCTTCGTCGAGGACGACCACGGCGGCGAGGCCTCCCACCGGGTGGCCCAGTGGCTGGTGCGCCGGCCCGACGGCCGCCCCGACGGGGTCGCCCGCCTGCCGCGCCTCGCGCGTGATCCCGCCCTGCGCAGCCTGCTCGGCGACATCGTGATGCGCCCGGAAGGTGACTTCACCGTGCCCGCCATGGCGGACCGCCTGTCGATGAGCGTGCGGCACTTCAGCCGCCGCTTCTCCCGCGAGGTCGGCATGAGCCCCGGACGGTTCGTGGAGCGTGCGCGGGTCGAGGCGGCGCGGGCGGCGATCGAGGAGGGCAGGGAACCGCTGGAGGCGATCGCGCGCCGCCACGGTTTCCTCACGGCCGAGACCATGCGAAGGTCGTTCCTCCGCCTGCTCGGGGCGCCGCCGAGCTCCTATCGCGCGCGTGACGAGGCCGTACCGCAGTGGTTGTGAGCGACGCCCGCCCGGCACCCTGAAAGCTGCCAGGACTCCTTTCCGGCCCCCGGCGATATGGTGTGCCAAATTCCCGGGGGAGGCACCGTGCACCGACGACCACATCGGGAACTGGCGTGCGGGATGCTCGCGCTGGTCGTGACCGGCTGCAGCGGCGGCGGCACGCCCGCGGAGACCGCGCCCAGCGCGCCCGTCCGCACGATCGTCGCCGGCACTCCGTCCCCGTCGCCCACGCGCCCGGCCGCCGCCGAGACCGCCTGGTCGATCGGGCTGGAGGACGACGGGGACACCCGGTGGCGAGATGGGCAGCTCTTCAGCGCGGGCGACCGGTTCATGGTGACCGCCGGCGAACAACTGCGCGGGATCACGGACCAGGGCAAACAGGCCTGGAAACGTACCTTCCGCGAGGAGCCGGAGATCTCGGTCGCCGACGGCGTGGTGATCGCCGTCCATCGCAAGGGCGGGAAACACGCCTGGCCGCCGCCCAAGGTCGTCATGGGCATCGACCCCGCGAACGGCAGGACGTTGTGGAAGGCCACCTCCTCGCCGTACGAGTCGGTGGTCGGCGGGATGGTCTACACCCCGGTCTGCCGTGGGGAGCAGACCGAGCGGCACGACGACTGCCGGCTCAGCGCCAGGGACCCGCGCACGGGCCGGGTCCGCTGGACGATCTCCGCCGAGCACGTCGCCACCGTGACCGGCAGGTCCGGCGACGTGCTCACCATGACCACCCGGCCGAAGGGCTACCGGGGCAAACACTGGCTCATGACCCTCGACGCCGCGTCCGGCGGGCGGCTCGGCGTACGGGTGGAGAAGGAGCGCTTCGGCGGCGAGCTGCTCTACCCCCGTGGCCAGAAGCGGGTCTCAGGGCCCACCTACCTCGCCGGCGGGCTCGTGATCATGACCAGCAAGTCGGGCCAGGTCAAGACGTTCAAGGAGATGTGCCGGCTGGACATGGTCGCGCTGAACGCGAGAACCGGCGCGAAGAAGTGGAAGAAGCGCATCAGGCTGGCCGACGCCGAGCAGGACCGCGGGTGCAGGTCCGGCCTGCCCGACGTCTCGGCCGACGGCCACGGCCTCTTCGGCGTCGACGAGCGCGGCCACCCGCTGGTCTTCGACCTGGGCAAGGGCCGGGTCAGGTGGACGGGCGACAAACCGGGCACGATCGTGGCCGGCGACGCGAAGACGGCGCTGGTCCAGGAGGAGGCCGACGGCAAGAAGACACTCACCCTCTACGACCTGTCCTCGGGCAGGGCCCGCTGGAACGACGGCGTGCCGCTGCGGTTCTGGGGCGAGATCCGCGCCACGACGGTGGGGAACCGGCTGCTCGTCCACCCCGGCGACTGCTCCCGCGACAGGTGCTACGTCCGCGTCTACGACCTCGCCAAAGGTCCTCTCGACACCGTTCCCACCGGCGTGTACGCCGGCGCGGGAGACGGCTGGGTCGCCACCCGGGAGACCTCCGGCGAGACGACGACGTTCAGCGTCAGCCGTACTGGCTGATGCTCAGCCCAGCGACCTGAGCACCCCGGCGACGATCGGCTGGAGATCGTCGCTCCGCCTGGACTGCACCCTGACGACGAAGCGGCCCTCGCGCACGCGGACGGAGCTCGCCCCCGTCTTCTCCACCTCGTCGGCGCCGTAGCGGCCCGGCTCGCCGTGGACGAGGCCGTCGGCCTCGGCGGGGCTCGCCGCCACCCACTCCACCTCGGCGATGGCCTGCCCGGAGTCCCCGTCATCGGAGTAGTCGACGTGGCACCGGCTCCTGGCGAGCTCCAGCTCGCCGATCTTGACCGGTCCCTCCACCATGGGCGTGCGCGCGAGGGTTTTGCCCGGTACGTCCTTCAGCAGGTCGCACGCGTCCGGCCAGTCGTCCTTGGGCACGCCGCCCAGCTCCAGCGGGCCCTGCGCGGGGGCGGAGGCGTAGGCGATGAGGTCGCCCCCCTCGGACGTGGCCACCAGCAGGTGACCGCCGGCGGCCCCGAGCCAGCGCGGCGAGCCGGCCGCCGACCCGAGGCCGAGGGGCAGGGGCACCGTGGTGAGCTGCTGCGTGGCCGTGTCGACGATGTTCAGGCTGGCGGGCAGCAGGGAGCCCGCGAGACTGGAGCTGACGCCGTACCATCGCCCGCCGGCCGTGACGGACGCGAGGTCGTGGGGCGCGGTCAGGGTGCGCACCTTGCCGCTGGACACGTCGATCAGCGACATGGTCACGTTGCGCGACTCGTCGAAGTGCCGCAGCCCCAGCTCGTCTCCCACACGCAGCAGCGAGCAGGGAGGAAAGCACTCGCCGGTGCCGTTCAGGTTGGCGATCTCGCGGTCGTCGCGGCCGACCAGGGTGCGCGTGTGCTTGTCGAGCTCGATCAGGGTGGCCCCGGCGCGTACGGAGAGCCCCACGAGGGAGACGTCGGCCGTGCCGGTGCGCGACCAGAGCGGCCTGCCGTCGGAGGGGTCGAAGGCGTACACGTAGTGGTCGTCCCTGCACGACTCCGACAACACCAGGACGCTGCCGTCGGTGTCGGTGGCCGCGGACCGGGTGCCGGACTCGCAACCGGGCCCGTGGTGGGGGCGGCGCCAGCGTTCCTCGCCCGTGGCGGCGTCGACGGCGACGATCTCGTCCGGCTGCTCCTCCTCGTCGCCCGAGGACGGCTCGCCCTCGACCAGGAGCGGTACGACGCCCTCGCCCATGGCCAGGCGATGGTCCTGCCCGCCGGTGAACGGGGTGCCCTCGTCACCGCCGCGCTCCCACCGCAGCCGGCCGGTGCCCGCCGCGAGCCCGGTCAGCCGCCTGCCCTGCTCGGACCGCGAGGCGATGACCACGTTGTCCCCGTGGACGGCGAACCCGGTCAGCTCGCGGCCCGGCTCGCGGTAGTGCCACCTCTTGCGGCCGGTGCCGGCGTCGTGGACGTCGAAGCCGTCGGCGCCGGCGATGAAGAGCTGGCCTCCCTCCAGCCGGACGTAGCGGGCCTGCGCCCCCTGCCCGAGGCCTGCGACGCGCCAGACCTCCCGCATGACACCGGGGGCCGGGCCCGCGTCGGCGAGCCGCCGTGGGGCGCCCGAGGCGAACGTCTGCTCCCGCCTGACCTCGGGGACGTCCTCGCCGTCCCCGCCGAGGAGCGAACAACCGGTGGTGAGCAGCAGCAACCCCACCGCTGCGACCATGCGCCGAGATGACATAGGGGGGAGGGTAGCCGCGGGGCCTCTGCACCGGTGCCTGTCACCTTCCGGGGAGGGAGCGCCTCGCGGCTTGCACCTCAAGCCGCTTGAGATCCCATAGTGGCGGCATGGACGACAACGAGCTGTACCCCATCGGGGACGTGGCCAGACGGACCGGGCTGAGCGTCAGCGCCATCCGCTACTACTCCGACGCCGGCGTCATCGACCCCACACGTGTGAGC
>NZ_SMLD01000205.1:0-15357 GCF_004352805.1 Nonomuraea mesophila | reverse complement strand
GGTCGGCGGCCAGGCCGTCCGGCATCGCCCTGGGCAGCGGCCTGCTCTCAGCGGCCACCGGCCGCGACATCAGCGACCCGGCCACGGACGGGGGTGCGCGCAGGCCCGGTGCAGGTCGGCGGCCAGGCCGTCCGGCATCGCCCTGGGCAGCGGCCTGCTCTCAGCGGCCACCGGCCGCGACATCAGCGACCCGGCCACGGACGAGGGCGGCGGTGACCCGCCGGGACGGGAGGCGGGCGGCGCGGTGAAGGCGGGCGGCGCGGTGAAGGCGGGCGGCGCGGTGAAGGCGGGCGGCGCGGTGAAGGTGAGCACGGCCAGCGCGGCCTCCCTGGTGCCGTCGAGGCCGAGCAGCCGGTCGACCTCGCCGTCGGGGAAGCGCAGGCGGGCCCGGCCGGACAACCCCAGCCGCCCGCCCACGGCCAGCGCCTGGGCGATGAGCACACCGGTCTCCTGGCAGATCAGGCGGTAGCCGAAGTCGCCGTACTTGAACATCGACCGCCAGAACACCGCGGACAACACGATCACCATGTCCGCCGCGGCGCCGTCCGCGGCCAGGGCGGTCAGGGCCGGGACGTGGTCGCCGTCGCGGACCCGCTCCAGCGCGTGGTGCACCGGGTCGTAGTGGTGGAGGGCGGCGGGCAGGTGCGGCTGGCCCGCGGCGACGTACGCCTCGATCGGGTAGAGCCCTCCGCCCGACGGCGCGGGCCGGCCGGTGAGCAGCATGGGCGGGCGCCCCAGAGGCTCGCCGGCGTCGTCGAGGTGGTGCGACCACACGATCCTGGTCATGCCGAGCAGGTCCCGCAGCAGCTCACCGAGCAGGCCGGGGCCCCCGCCGTCATCGGCCGACCACGGCAGCCGCACCCGTTCGGCGCCCGGGTAGCGCTTGTGCCGGGTCGGCGCGGCGGCCCAGTCGATGGACAGCGCGCCCCGGTCCCGCATGGCGGCCAGGTAGCGGCTCGTGGCCGCGCCGGGCGCGCTGGTCGCCGTGGTCGTGTGCACTGGGCGTTCGCCTCGCTTCGCGGTCACGGGAACGGGTGAGGGTACGGGTTCAGCTCCCCGGGCCGCAGGTCGCGGTCCCGGTAGCCGAGGAGCCGGGGCAGGCGCAGCAGCCGCGGCAGGCCGTGGACCCGCCGGTAGCGGTGCCCGAACGTCATGGACATCGTCCCGGGCACGATGATCTTCGCGGCGGACAGGCCGCACCCGCGCGCCTCCGGCGAGGTGATGTCCACGGCGATCACGTCGAGCCCGCCGGTCAGGTAACGTCCGGCCAGTTCGGCCACGTCCTCGGTGAGGTCGTCGTGCTCGGGCCAGCCCACGCGGGCCGTCACCTCGGCGACGCTCAGCGTGGGCCCCTCCAGCGGCAGGAAGCCCAGCCGGGCGAACGCGTCCGGGTGGCCGTAGGCCAGGGGATGGTGCTCCAGCAGGCGCACCTCGTCGGAATCGGCCGCGAGCCGCGCCGACGACGCCGGGTCGTAGCGTTCGACATGACCGGCCAGCATCGGGCCCAGGTCCTCCAGCGCCCGGCGGAGCGCTCGCTCCGGGTCCAGATGAGAGGCGGACCCGCACAGCGCCCGCGGCCGGTCCTCGCCGCCCAGCGCGTCGACGGCCATCACCCAGAACACCGGCACCCGCTGCTCCAGCAGCGCCGCGAACGCGTGCACCTCGTAGCCGAGCCGGTCCTGTACCCGCCGGGCGAGCATCGGGATACGCCGGTCGGCCGCCGAGCCGAGGTCGACCCGGGGGATCGGCATCCGGGCGTACCACGTGGCCAGGGCCGCGTCCCGCTCGGCCACCTCCAGCAGGCCGTACAGGATCGCCTCCGCCGGGTGGCCGCCCAGGGCGCAGCCGTTGGAGCACTCGTAGGCGAACCCGAGGTCGTCCGGCGGGCGGGGGCCGAAGAAGGCGTAACTCTCCGGCACCAGCACCGGGGCGTTCCTGGCGAAGGAGTACGCCCACACCCAGGTCGTGGGGCGTTCAGGGTCGAAGCGGGTGAACAGGAAACCGGGCTGGTCGTACCAGTCGTCGGGGTAGAGGCCCAGCGTGCGCGGGTCGAGAGCGTGGTCGGCGACGTCCGCGTACGCGGCGCGCACGGCGGTGCGCCGGCTGCGCGGATGGATGCCGGCGATCCGCTCCAGGGCCTCGGCGACGGCGGTGGCCCGCGCCGAGACGAAGTCGTCGCTGCGGCCGTAGCCGTGGTGGCTCTCATGCTCCGTGCGAACCGGGCTGAGCCGGGCGACCGCCATCGGGCCGCCGCCGTGCTCCTGCGCGACGAGGGCCTGCACGATGCCGGTCTCCGCGTCGACGAACCGCTCTTCCAGCTCTGCCGCGCGGCCGCTGATCCCGCCGACCCGGAACGTCGCGGGGTCCGGTTTGGGCGCCGGGCGCGGGACGTACCGCCCGAAGTGCGGACTGTCGTCCGGCCGGGCGCCGCAGTCGGGGCAGAGCGGGTCGGGCAGGAACCGATGGCGGCGCACCGCGGCGGTCGGCAGGCGTACCTTCAGCAGCGCCCCCACGGTCCGCGCGGAGCCGGGATCGTGGCGCAGCCGGCGCACCTCGTCGGCGACCAGCGCGGCGACCGTACGCGAGACGAGGGGCGTGAGCAGGGCGCTGGGCCGCACGTCGAGGTCGGCGGCCCAGCGTTCGCGCAGCGCGTCACGTGCCGGCGCGTCCGGCCGGTTGCCCGTGCGCCTGCGCTCCACGCAGGTCGGGCAGCCGGGCTGCGACGGTCGGACGGCCGGGCCCACCAGCGCCCAGCCGGCCTCGACCCGCACCGGCAGCCACGGCACGTCCCGCTCGGCCGCGCGTCGCGCCACCGCCGGGTACGGCCGCCTGTCGTCGGCGTCGCTCACGACGACGATCGCGCCGTCTCCCGGCCCGGCGGCGAGCGCCTGGCGTACGGCCGCGTGCAGGCGTCCCTCGCCCAGGACGGTGGCGAGGTCCGGGTCCGTGACGGACCGGACCGTGGTGAGTGCGGCCTCAGTCATCGACGAGGACGACTCGGAGGACGAACGGCAACAACCGGGCCGCCTCGGGATCGCCGTCCAGCGGCACCGCCACCGGCACCTTGCCCGCGCGGCGCAGCGCCCCGGCCATCGTCCGTACGGCCTGGGACGGGTCGCCGTCCGGCGGCCAGAGGGGACGGGCTCCGGCGTACGCATGCTGCCGGGACGTTCGGGACTGCCAGCGCAACAGCAGCCGTTCCAGGCCGTCGCGCCGTGCGTCGGGCACGGTGGCGGCCGCGGACACGAGTGCCTCCCGGCCGGGAGGCGTCAGGGCGACGGCGGGCACGCCGAGAGCGGTCGTGAGGTCGCGGATCCGCGGGCTCTCACCGGCCAGCGCCAGCTGGCGCAGCAGCGCCTCCGCGTCCGTCCCGCCCGAGCCGGCGCGGGCCGCGGTAGCACCCGGGCCGGCGTGGGCCGCCGTCACACCCGGGCCGGCGTGGGTCACCGTCGCGCCCGAGTCGGTGTGGGTCACTGTCGCGCCCGAGCTGGTGTGGTCGTCGGGGGCGGCCGGCAGGTGGGTGGCCGGTAGGTGCTCGCAGTGGGCCCGCAGACCGGCGGCCAGCGCCTCCGGCCAGCTCAGCCCGGCGCCGGTGCCGAGCGGGGCGCGTGGTGTGCCGGAGCCGTCGAGCCGGAGGGCGGCCCTGGGCACGGGCCGAGGACGCCCGCCTGGCAGTTCGACCCCCCACACCGCCTCCTCGCCAGGGCCGAGGGCCAGCAGACCGTACGTGGCCAGGGCGGCCAGCAGGCAGCGCAGCCGGGCCGTGCGCTGGTCGGGTCCCCAGCCGTGCACAAGCGGGCTCGGCGCCCAGCCGGGCAGCGCGCCGAACGGGTCGGAGACGACCGCCTGGCAGACCGCCAGCGGTGACTGCGCCAGCGCCTGCTCGTCCAGCAGGCCGATCGCGCCCAGGCGGGAGCCGACCAGCTCGGAGGTGAGGCCGAGCAGCCCTTCCGCGTCGAGCGTGGCAGCCGCCTGCTCCAGAGCCGGTGCCGGCCCGGCCTGCGTGGCGCCCGCCCGGTCCGCGGCCGGTCCTGGTGCCGCCGGCGTCTCGTCCTCCCGCATGATGGCGGCCAGCGCATCCGTCAGCTCACCGATCGCCTCCGAACGTGCGCCGGGACGGGCGCCCGCACGCGGGTCAGTCAGTAACCGGTGCGGGAGCGTGTCGGGCGTGCGACGGGCGCCCGCACGCGGGTGAGCCAGGAACCGGTGCGGGAGCGTGTCGAGCGTGCGCAGGTCCACCCTGGTGAGCCGGCGTTCCGTGTCCGTGTCGAGCCCGGCCACGTGAGCGAAACCCGCGAGGGCCTGCATGGCGGCGACCACCGTGGGCACCGGTCCGGTGAGCAGGTCCTCGTCCGGTGGCGCCGGGGCCGCGGAGGGCAGCCCGGCCAGCCGATGCCAGCCCGACTCCACCGCTGTGGCCGCTGGCTGTCCCACCTGACCGAGCCAGACCTCCGCGGGGCCGACGAGGGCCTGACCCAGGACGACCGAGGCCGCCTCGCAGGCGCGGGCCGTCGCCACCAGCTCGTCGAGATCCCCGCTGACCTGGAGCAGGACGTCGGCGTCCCCCGTGATCGCCCGGCCCGGCAGGCCGGTGTCGTGCGTGGAGGCGAGCGTACTGATCTCCTGGGCGGGGTCGCGGCGGGCGGCGTCGGCGGCACGGCCGGCCGCCTCGGGAGCGGGACAGATCACCGTGATCCGCCGCCATCCCGAGCCGGCGCACGCTCCCACCAGCGCCTCCAGCAGCGGCCCTGAGCCGGTCAGCACCAGCTGGGCGCGACGTATCCGCTCGAACCGGGCTTCCGGCGAATCCAGGGCATAGCCGATGAATGCGATTTCTTCCGCGTACTCGCGCAGTTCAGCGGCGGTGAGCCCGTGGGACCGCGCCTGCCGGGCGTCCACCACGAACCGCTGCTCGGCGAGCCGGCCCACCAGGCGCTCGACCATGGCCCGCCGGTCGTCGGGAAGGTGCGCGGTGAGCTCCGCCAGGGTGTGGCGGCCGGTCAGTGCGGGTGCCAGCCTGGCGAGCCAGGCGTAGGCCTGGCGTCCTCGCAGCGTGCACGCACCGTAGTCACTGTGCACGTAGGCGCCGTCGGGGCATTCGACGAACCGTACGTCGTCGCGTAGCTGCGGTCTCATCGCCGTGTCGGCGTTTGGGAGCGCTCCCATGAATGGGATGTTAGAAACGGAAACCGTTTAAGTAAAGATAAATCCGCTCTTTTATGTGCTCCTCTCTACAGATATAATCGCGAAATCCGTCAGCTGATAACGGAAGGTAACTGACCGGACGACCTGCCCGGATCAAACACGGGCACGGGCCCTGAGGTAGGCGTCCAGTTCGGCGGCGCCCCTTAGCATGGCCCGGCCCCGGGCGGACAGCCGGGCCTGCCATTCGCGCAAAGTCGCCTCCAGCGGGGCGACGCCTCCGGCTGAGCGCACCTGAGCGATCAGCGGGGCGATCTGCTCCAGCAGGTAGCCGCCCCGCCGTAGCTGGTGGGCCAGCCGGGCGTCCCGTACGTCGGCCGCGCTGTAGACCCGGTAACCGGTCTGCGGATCGCGGCGCGGCCGGACCAGCCCGGCGTTCTCCCATTTGCGGAGCGTGGCCGGGCGGATGCCGAGCCTCCTGGCCAGAGGGCCGATGAACGTGTCGCCGCGCTCCTGCGGCATGGGCGCCAGGTCGCGCAGCGCCGCCTCGACGGCCTGGAGCGTGCGGCGGTCGTCGAGGAGCCGGCCGTGGCTGTCGTCGATGAGCCGCAGCGCGTCGTCGACGGCGCCCCGGTTGACCGCCCGCATGACCGACGTGGCCGTCCGGTGGCCGTGCCCCGGCACGAGGGCGACGAACGCGCGCAGGGCGTGGGCGTGCAGCGGCGTGTAGGTGCGGTAGCCGTGGACGGTGCGCTCGGCGGTGGGCAGGATGCCGGCGTCCTCGTAGTTTCTGACCGCCTGGGTGGACAGGCCGTGCTCGCGCGCCAGGTCCACCGGCCTCATGAGTGCATCACCGATTGAAGGTCCATCGAGCCGTCACTGGGGTTTCTCGGGAAAAGTCTCCATCGAAAGTTCAACGATACCGTTGAATGCATGGACATCAAAGACATCGCCCGGCCCGTGGACGGCGCGGGCATCTCGGCCTTCCTCCGGTCGCTTCCCGCCGAACCCCTGCTCCTCGGTCTGGGCGAGGCCAGGCACTTCGTGGGGGAACTGGGCGAGGTGCGCAACGAGATCTTCCGGCACCTGGTCGAGCACGAGGGCTACCGGTCGTTCGCCATCGAGAGCGACTGCCTCAGCGGCCTGCTGGTCGACGGCTACGTCACGACGGGCGCGGGCACGCTCGACGACGTCATGGAACGCGGTTTCAGCCACAACTTCGGCGCGTTCCCGGCCAACCGCGAGCTCGTACGCTGGATGCGGGCGTACAACGAGGAACACGAGGAGAAGGTCAGGTTCTTCGGGTTCGACGGCCCGCTGGAATACTGGGCGGCCAGCCCGCGTGAGCCGCTCACCGCCCTCCACACCCTCCTCGACGGCCCGTTGCCGTGCTCCAGGGAGACGCTCGACGCGCTGCTCGGCCCGGACGAGCGGTGGTCCGACGAGGCCACGGCCATGGACCCGTCCCAGTCGATCGGCCGCTCGCCCGACGCCCAGCGGCTGCGGCTGATCGCCGACGACCTGGTGGCGCTGCTCGACACGCAGTCGCCGCGGCTGAGCGCCGAGGAGCGGGAGCGGGCGGAACTGTACGGGCGCACCGCCACCGGCCTCCTCCGCTACCACCACTGGCTGGCCGACGACTCCCCGGCGCGGTGGACCCGGCTGTCGGCCCTGCGGGACGCGATGATGGCGGCCAACCTGGCCGCCGTCGCCGAGCACGGTCCCGCCCTGGTCTTCGCCAGCAACCTCCACCTGCGGCGCGACAAGAGCTTCATGGCGTTCGGCGACCAGGTGCTGGAGTGGTGGAGCGCGGGCGCGATCACGGCGACGCGGCTGGGCGACCGGTACGCCTTCCTCGCCTCGGCCTTCGGCGTGGTCGGCGACGACGTTCCGCACCCCGGCACGGTCGAGGGAATCCTGTCCACGCTCCCGTGGGACCACGCCCTCATCGACGCCCGCCGCCTGCCCCCAGCCGTCAACAGCGCCGTCGACAGCGCCGCCACCGGGGCCGCCACCGGGGCCGCCAAGCGCGAATCCCGCGATTTCGCCTATTTCCCGCTCGACCCGGACCAGCTCGGCACGATCGACGCCATCGTCTTCGTCAAGCAGGCCGTACAGCTGGACTGGCCCGGCCGCGCGCCCGCCGAAGACGTCTGACCCCGCCTCTCACGAGCCGCTGCGCTGGGCGACGGGCCGGCGGCGCAGGTCCGCCTGCTGCACGGCGGGCGGCAGGTACGCCTGGTCGAGCGTGCCGACGTCGGTGCCGGGCGGGACGACCTCGTCGATCCGGTCGAGGAGGTCGTCGGTGAGTGCCACGTCGATGCCGGCGAGCAGGTCGTCGAGGTGGCTCATCGTACGCGGCCCGACGATCGCGCTCGTCACACCGGGATGAGCGATGGTGAACGCCATCGCGAGGTGGGTCAGCGGCAGGCCCGCCTGCCCGGCGAGCGAGATGAGCCGCTCGACGACGTCGAGGCGGCGTTCGTCGTTGAGGTGCTGGACGAAGCGGGCGCGGCGCAGCTCGTTCTCCTGACCCTTGCGGACGCGCCCGGTGAGCAGTCCCTGCCCGAGCGGGCCCCACACGAGCGTGCCCATCCCGAAGCGCTGGGCGACCGGCAGCACCTCGCGTTCGATGCCGCGGTTGAGCAGCGAGTACGGCGGCTGCTCGGTGTGGAAGCGGGCCAGCCCGCGCCGCTCGGCCACCCACTGCGCCTCGACCATGTCGGACGCCGGCAGCCCGGACGTCCCGATCGCCCGGACCTTGCCGCTGCGAATCAGGTCCGACAGCGCGGAGAGCGTCTCCTCGATGTCGGTGCCGGGGTCGGGCCGGTGGATCTGGTAGAGGTCGATGTGGTCGGTCTGCAGGCGGCGCAGCGAGTTCTCGACCGCGGTCACGATCCAGCGCCGCGAGGCGCCCTGGTGGTTGGGGTCGTCGCCCATCGGGCGGCTCACCTTGGTCGCGAGGACGACATCGTCCCGCCGCCCCTTGAGGGCCTTGCCGACGACCTCCTCCGACCCGCCGTAGGCGTCGGCGGTGTCGATGACGTTGATGCCCGCGTCCAGCGCCTTGTGAATGATGCGGGCCGTGTCGTCGGGGTCGGGGTTGCCGACGGACGGGGCGAACATCAAGGCGCCGAGCGCGTAGGGGCTGACCTTGATACCGGTACGTCCGAGCGTGCGGTACTGCATGCGAACTATGCCTTTCTCCATGAAATCTCGGGCAACGGAAGCCAGCGTGCGCCGCCGCGGGCGGCGGCGGGAGAG
Organism: Nonomuraea mesophila; assembly: GCF_004352805.1. NCBI lineage: Bacteria > Bacillati > Actinomycetota > Actinomycetes > Streptosporangiales > Streptosporangiaceae > Nonomuraea > Nonomuraea mesophila. Next base: position 6,951 of record NZ_SMLD01000205.1, on the reverse strand, counting down.
ACGTCCTTATCCGGGGACGGGCCGTCCCTGGCTGTGCCACGTCGTCCGGGGCATGGTGGAGGGGTGGACAGAACCGAACTGGCCGACTTCCTGCGACGTTGCCGTACCCGGCTCACCCCTGCGGACGTGGGCCTGGCGCAGGGCGCGCGGCGCCGCACCCCGGGGCTGCGCCGCGAGGAGGTGGCGCAGCTGGCGGGCATGTCCACCGACCACTACACGCGGCTGGAGCAGGCGAGGGGCTCGCGCCCGTCCCGCCAGATGCTCGCCGCCGTCGCCCGCGCGCTGCGGCTGACCGGCGACGAGCGGGACCACCTGTTCCACCTGTCCGGCGAGGATCCACCGCGCGGGGACCGGCCGGCCACCCAGCACGTCCGTCCCGGCATGCTGCTCATCCTCGACCGGCTGGTCGACACCCCCGCCCAGGTGCTGAGCGACCGGGGTGACATCCTCGCCCAGAACGCGATGGCCAAGGCACTGTACGGCGACGCCTCCGCGCTCCCGCAGGAGGAGCGCAACGTCGTCTGGCGCTACTTCACCGACCCTGCCGCGCGGGCGCTCTTCCCCGCCGAGGACCACGACCGCGCCTCCCGCGCGGCGGTGGCCGACCTGCGCGCCACGCTCGCCGGCCGCCCGCACGACGCGCGGCTGACCGGGCTCGTACGCCGGCTGCGCGCCCGCAGCAAGGAGTTCGCGCAACTGTGGGAGGACCACCACGTCGCCGTACGCCGCAACGACGTCAAACGGTTCGTGCACCCGGTCGTCGGCCTGCTGGAACTGGAGTGCGAGGTGCTGGCGAACCCGGAGCACGACCAGCGCCTGATCATCTACACCGCCCGGCCGGGTAGCGACTCCTACGAACGGCTGGAACTGCTGCGGGTGGTCGGTCTGCAGGATCTGACCCGGCGATCATGACATGATCATCGACCATGAGATGGCACACGACAGCGGCGGTCGTCCTCGGACTGACCGTCATATCCGCCCCCGCACAGGCGAGCACGGTCGACGTGGTGGGGGCCGTGAAACGGCTCCAGAGCCAGCGGGCCACGATGAAGATCCACCAGAGGGCCAAGGCGGGGTGGCCACAGGATCCCCGGGTGGAGGCGTTATCCACCAGGCAATGCGGTCGCCGGGCCGACGCGCCCGTGGTGACCGGCCGGGCCAGGCTCGGCCGCGGCGGCGTGGTGGCCGCCGACGTCAGGCGTAGCGCGAGCATCCGTCCGTGCCCGCTGCGCTTCCTGAAGCAGGACGCGGCGGACGGCGACCGGCGTGCCGCCGACCAGGTCAAGGTCGCCTCGGCGGTGCACCGCGTACGCGCGGCCGGCGGCCGCCTCTACGTCTCGGGACCCGCGTACGGAGGCGCCGGGTGGCGCGCACGCGGCACGGCACCCGCCGGATCGGCGCTCTACGGCGATCAGATCATCGACGCCTTCGACGTCCGCACCCTGACCTTCCTCCTCGGCACGGCGACCGTCGACCGGGCCGGCGGCACCGTCCATGACGCCGACGACCGCCCGGTCAGGAAGACCTGGTCCTACCGCGGCACGACCACCTTCGCCGCGCTGTTCCGCGCCTCCAAGCCCTTCCGCCACATGCTCGGCGGCCGGCTCGACCCGCGCGTCGGCAGGATCTCCTTCATGTGGGGGATCAGCACCGACCGCACGGGCAGGCCGATCGCGGTGCAGACCGTCTGGCGGACGGGCTCCGGGCACCGGCTCGAGGGGGCCTCCGTCTCCACGCGGTACAGCTGGGGCGTGAAGGCCGCCATCGCCGCTCCCGCCACCACCGGAACCGGGCGGGACCCCTACGGCGACGACCTGGTCGACGCCTACCGCACGAGATGAGGACGGCGGTACGGCATAACCGCTTGGGCTGAGGGGAGAGCGCCCAGGAGACGACGTGAGGGGAGGCGGATGTGGGCTGGACGCTGGACGAGGCGTTCGAGACGCCTGACGGGACCGTGCGCTGGGCGGTCACGGGCCGCGGCGACCCGGTGGTGCTCGTGCACGGCACCCCGTACTCCTCCTTCCTGTGGCGGGACGTCGCGCCGGCGCTCGCCCTGAACCGCAGGGTCTTCGTCTTCGACCATCTCGGGTTCGGCCGGTCGGACCGTCACGAAGGCCAGGATCTCAGCCTGGCGGCGCACGGCAGGACCTTCAGGCGGCTGCTGGACCACTGGGACCTGTCGCGCCCCAGCGTGGTCGCCCACGACATCGGCGGGGCGGTCGCGCTGCGGGCGCTGCTGCTGGAAGGGGCGGACTACGGTGACCTCACCCTCTTCGACGCGGTGAGCGGCGGCGAGTGGGAGCGAGGTCTCTTCCGGCTCATCCTCACGCAGGCGGAGGTCTTCCGGCAGCTGCCCGGCTACGCCCACGAGGCGCTGGTGGCCGCGCACCTGCGCCACGCCACCCACGCCGGCTTCCGGCCGGGGGTGCTCGACGCCTTCCTCGCGCCGTGGCGGGGTGCCGAGGGGCAGGCCGCGTTCTACCGTCAGTACAGCCAGATCAGGCAGGCGGACACGGCCGGGTACGAGGAGCTGCTGGGCGGGATCCCGGTGCCGGTGCGCCTCCTGTGGGGCCGTGAGGACCGTATCCTCCCGCCGGAGCACGCCCGGTGGCTGCACGGGAAGATCCCGCACGCCGAGCTCCACTGGATCGAGGGAGCCGGACACCTGCTGCAGGAGGACGCGCCGGCCCGCCTGACGGCCCACCTCATCGCGGCGTTCACCCCCGCGGGCTGACCGCCGCGGGGGCGCCCTACCCCGGGGCCACGAGGTCGTCGCGGACGACGGACAGGGCGACCTCCCGGTGCGCGTCGTGCTCGGCGAGGCGCGCCACGAGGGAGGCCCGCACGTCGCGGTAGGTGTCGGAGCCGAGCGGCAGCCGCAGCGGCACCTCACGGCTGTCCACCAGGTCGATCATCGCGCGGGCGATCTTCTCCGGGTCGTTGTCCAGGCGGAAGGTGCCGTCCGCGAGGGCTCGTCTGGTGTCACCCGCAGGCGTCCGGTCGTACTCCGCCATGATCGGTGCGGTGGCCAGCGCGCCCCCGAACCCCGTCGGTGTCGCACCGGGTTCGACGATGGTCAGGCCGATCCCGAACGGCTCGATCTCACGCGCGACGGTCTCGCAGAACCCCTCGATGCCCCACTTGGACGCGTGGTAGTAGCCGAAGTTGGGATAGGTGGTCTGACCGCCGGCGGTGGAGACCTGCAGGATGCGGCCGTGCCCCTGGGCGCGCAGGTGCGGCAGGGCCGCCCGGATCACATCCATCGAACCGAGCAGGTTGGTGGCGATCACCTGCCGGATCTGCTCGTCGGTGGCCTCCTCGACCGAGGCGAAGACGCCGTACCCGGCGTTGTTGACCACCACGTCGATCGTGCCGAGTGCGGCGAACGCCTCGTCCACGACCTTCCTGACCTGGCCGGCGTCGGTGACGTCGAGCCGGGCCACCCAGAGGAGGTCGCCGTGGGCGGCGCGAAGGTCGTCGAGGGTCTCCGGCCTGCGCAGCGTCGCGGCGACCCGGTCCCCCCGGGCGAGCAGCCGTTCGGTGAGCAGCCGTCCGAACCCCGAGGACGTGCCGGTGATGAACCATGTCCTGGCCATGAGTGTTTCCTTCCGTCGGCCTTCACCTTGACGGTAGGAGTTCGAGTCGACTCGAAGTCAAACCCGTACACTGGGCCGCATGACGGCCGCATCGGGAACGACGCTCAGCATCGGCGAGGTCAGCGCGCTGACCGGCCTGACGGCGCACACGCTGCGCTTCTACGAGCAGGAGGGCCTGTTCGTCGAGCCGGTGCGGCGCAACGCCGCAGGGCGGCGGGTCTTCACCGACCAGGAGGTCGGGTGGTTGCAGGTCTGCGCGAAGCTGCGCTCGTCCGGGATGCCGCTGCCCGACATCCGCCGGTACGCGGAACTCGTGCGCGAGGGGCCGGGCACCGAGACCGAACGCTTCGACATCCTGCGCCGGCACGAGGCCAGAGTGCAGCAGCAGGTGGCCGACCTGCAGGAGGCGCTCGGCGTGATCCAGCAGAAGGTCGCCCTGTACGCCGGCCATCTCGCCGCCGGTTCCGCCGGCACCCTGTGGCGCGACGGCCCTGACTGCACGCCGGTCAGCCGGACCTCCTGACCGGCGGCTGGAGAGCGAGCCGCGCCACGGCGCTCACGTCGTCCGCGCGGCGGTGGCCGGCCGCCCGGCACGCGGGCCGCCCCTGAACCACTTGTAGGAGCCGGGTGCGCGAGCCTCGCGGCGGATCCTGCGCACGGCGAGGTTGCAGGTCATCTCCTTGTACGCGGCGCCCAGGCGGCCGTCGAAGTAGATGTTCGTCGCGCTGTCGTCCTTGCGGGCGAACTGCCGTACGCCGCCACGCCGGCCGAGGCTGACGCACGACCCCGTGAAGGCCAGGGAGATCGCCGCCGGATCGGTGCCGGCGATGCGGCTCATCACGGTGTCGGCGGCCTGCGCCCCGAGCGGCCCGGCGGCGTAGCAGCTCATCCGCAGCGGCCGGCCCGACGGCGAAGCGGCGTCCCCGGCCGCGACGATGCGGTCGTCGCCGACGCTGGTCAGCGTCTCGTCGGTGAGCAGCCGGCCCAGCGCGTCGGTAGGCAGCCCGCTCGCCGCCGCCAGTCGCGGCACCCCGAAACCGGCCGCCCAGACGGTCAGCGCGCTCGCGCCCGTCCCGCCGCCGGCGAACACCACCTCGTCCGGTCCGACCTCGCTCACCGCGAGCTCCTCCAGCACCGTGACACCGTGCCGGGACAGCCACCTGGCCACGGACCGGCGGCCCGGCTCGCTCAGCGACGGCGCCAGGGTCCCGCCGCAGACCAGCGTGACCCTGCGTCCCCGCTCGGCCAGCTCGGCGGCCGTCTCGATGCCGGTCAGCCCGCCGCCGACCACGGTGACCGGGGCGCCGAGGGGCACGTCGTCCAGACGGGCGCGCAGCCGCCGCGCGGACTCCAGTTCCGCGACGTCGAACGCGTAGCCGGCCGCGCCGGGCACCGACGACGGTATGGCCCTGGTGCTGCCGACCGCGTAGATGACGTAGTCGTAGGCGATCGCGCCACCCGAGGCCAGCCGCACCTCGCGGGCCCCGGTGTCGATGTGCTCGGCGCTGTCGACGACCAACCGGATGTCCGCACCGAGCAGTGTGTCGTAGCCGGTCGTGGCCTCGCCGGTGCCGGCGGCGAACTGGTGCAGCCTGATGCGTTCCACGAACTCCGGGCGGGGATTGATCATGGTGACGTCGACGTCGGAACGCATCCGCAGGTGGTTGGCCGCGAGCGTGCCGGCGTAGCCGCCGCCGATGACGACGACCTGGTGACGTGCGTGATGTCCGGGCATGGCGGGGTTTCCCTTCTCGGTCCCAGCGGGGTCCTGGAGGCGCGACCCGCGCTGATCGTTGCTCACCGGTCCGACAACGCGGCGCCGCCGAATGTGAGGCGGCGCGCCGGCGTCACAAATCACCGCGCTGTCCTGTCGGACAGGTAGGACGGACAAAGGGTCCGCACACAGAATGGATGGCCAGAAGATGACGCAAGCGCTGGAAGCGCCCCTGTTCATGCGGCGCGACGGGATGGAACCGGTCGAGGAGCTGGCACTGGCCCGCGACCGCGAGGGTGTGGTGCGGGTGGACACGCCGTTCGGCGTGCCCGCGTACCTGGTCTGCCGCCATGAGGACGTCCGGCAGGTGCTGTCGGACCCCGCCCGGTTCAGCAGCGCCCGCACACCGTTCCCGGAGATCGCGCAGATGGACGCCGAGGAGCGGGCCAAGATGCAGGCCGGGCAGCTGCTGGGGCTCGACCCGCCTGAGCACACCCGCCTGCGCCGGATGCTCACCCCGGAGTTCACGGTACGCCGGATGCGCAGGCTGGAGCCGCGGATCACCGAGATCGTCCAGGACGCGCTGGACGACCTGGAGGGGGCGGGAAAGCCGGCCGACCTGGTCAGGCACTTCGCGTTGCCGGTGCCGTCGCTGGTGATCTGCGAGCTGCTGGGAGTGCCGTACGCCGACCGCGCCGAGTTCCACGATCGTTCCGTGCGCCTGGTGGACACGTCCCTGCCGGCCGAGCAACGCCTCGCGGTGCAGCGGGAGGACCACGCCTACATGTCCGGCCTGGCCGCCCGCGCGCGGGCGAACCCGGGCGAGGACCTGCTCGGCATGCTGGTGCGCGAGCACGGCGACGAGCTCAGCGCCGACGAGCTCACCGGCATCGCGAAACTGCTGCTGCTGGCCGGGCACGAGACGACCTCGAACATGCTCGGCCTGGGAACGCTGGCCCTGTTGCGGCACCCGGACCAGCTCGCCATGATCCGCGACGACCCCGCGCGGGTCGAGCCCGCCGTCGAGGAGCTGATGCGCTGGCTGTCCATCGTGAACGGGCTGCCGCCCCGCACCACCACGACGGAGGTGGAGATCGCCGGGCAGGTCATTCCCGCCGGCTCGCTGGTGATCCTCTCCGTTCCCGCCGCCAACCGCGACCCGGCTCTGACCGGCGATCCCGAGACCCTCGACATCACCAGGGAGGCCGCCGGTCATGTCGCCTTCGGCCACGGCGTGCACCACTGCCTCGGGGCGCCGCTGGCGCGCATGGAGATGCGCATCGCCTTCCCCGCCCTGCTGCGGCGCTTCCCCGGCCTCGCCCTCGCCGATCCGCACGAGCAGATGGACTACCGGGTCTTCAGCATCGTGTACGGCCTGCACGCGCTGCGCGTGACCTGGTGAGCCGGACCACCCGGCACGCCGGGCCCGCACGGTGGACCCGCACGGTGGACCCGCACGGTGGACCCGCACGGTGGACCCGCACGGTGGACCCGCACGGTGGACCCGCACGGTGGACCCGCACAGTGGACCCGCACAGTGGACCCGCACAGTGGACCCGCACAGTGGACCCGCACAGTGGACCCGCACAGTGGACCCGCACAGTGGACCCGCACAGTGGACCCGCACAGTGGACCCGC
>NZ_SMLD01000204.1:0-15388 GCF_004352805.1 Nonomuraea mesophila | reverse complement strand
CTCGCCCGGCCGCGGCACCGGGCAGGGCGTGGCGCCGGCCGAGGAGCCCACCCCGAGCGAACCCCCCGTGACGGGCGACACGTCCGAAGTACCTCCGACCAGGATGACGGTCACGGCGACGTCGCGTCCCGTGCCCCGGCCGACGCCCACGCTCCCGCCCGAGGAGACGCAGATCCACCGGTTCGACGTCTCCAAGCCGGGCCCGCCCGCCTACGTGGCGTCGGGGAAGGTGGCGGGCCGCCTGCTGAACCAGTACTCGTTGTCTGAGCACGAGGGCCACCTCCGCGTCGCCACCACGCTCGGCGCCAGAGACGGCCGGAGCAGTTCGAGCACCGTGTACGTGCTCGACGCCGCCACGATGGACAAGAAGGGCGAGGTCGGCGGGCTCGGCAAGGGCGAGCGCATCTACTCGGTCCGCTTCATCGGCCCGGTCGGCTACGCCGTCACGTTCAGGCAGGTCGACCCGCTCTACACCCTCGACCTGCGCGACCCGGCGGCGCCCAAGGTGACCGGCGAGCTGAAGATCACCGGCTACTCCGCCTACCTGCACCCGGCGGGCGACGGCCGGCTGATCGGCATCGGCCAGGAGGCGGACGAGGAGGGCAGGAGGCAGGGCACGCAGGTGTCGTTGTTCGACGTGAGCGACCCCGCCGCCCCGCGCAGGTTGTCGCAGCTGTTCCAGAAGGACGCCGGCTCCGAGGCCGAGTGGGACCCGCACGCCTTCCTCTACTGGCCCAGGACCGGCCTCGCGGTGATCCCGCTGAGGAGCGGCGAGGAGTCGGGCGCGCTCGCCCTCAAGATCGACGACTCGGGCGTGTCGAAGCTCGGCACGATCAAGCATCCGGCGCAGCGCGAGGAGCACGAGCGCGGGTTCCGGCCCGGCATCCAGCGCTCGCTCGTCATCGGCGACTCGCTCTGGACGGTCTCCACGCAGGGCGTGCAGGTCAACGACGCCGTCACGCTCGACGAGCAGGCGTGGATCCCGGCGGAGTGATGGCTCAGGACTCCGGCTTGACCGCGGGGACGATCTCCGGCGCGCCGAGCCTGATCGCGTCGGCCTCCTGGTCGGAGTCCTGCTCCTGGGAGAGGCGCTCGGCCTCCACGCGCTTGGTGAAATATCCCACCTCCCGCTTGACCTGCTCGCCGTCCCAGCCGAGCGGCGCGGCGAGCAGTTCGGCCGACTCCTGCGCCACGGCCACACCGCGGTGGAAGGTCTCGATGGAGATGCGCGTACGGCGGGTCAGCACGTCGTTGAGATGCCGGGCGCCCTCGTGCGTGGCGGCGTAGACGATCTCGGCGCGCAGGTAGTCGTCGGCCCCGCTCAGCGGCCGGCCCAGCGACGGGTCGTGCTCGATCAGCTCGAGCACCTCGTCGATCAGCGAGCCGTAGCGCTGCAGCAGGTGCTCGATCCTGGCCACGTGCAGCCCGGAGGTCTGGGCGATGCGGTGGCGGGCGTTCCACAGCGCCTGGTAGCCCTCCGCGCCGGCCAGCGGGATGCGGTCGGTGCACGAACGGGGCACCCGCTGGTCGAGGCCGTGCGCCACGGCGTCGACCGCGTCCTGCGCCATGACGCGGTAGGTCGTGTACTTGCCGCCGGCGATCATCACCAGGCCGGGCACCGGATGCGCGACCACGTGCTCCCTGGACAGCTTGGACGTCTCGTCCGACTCGCCCGACAACAACGGGCGCAGCCCCGCGTAGACGCCTTCGACGTCGTCGCGGCTCAGGGGCACCGACAACACGGCGTTGACGTGGTCGAGCAGGTAGTCGATGTCGGCCCTGGAGGCGGCAGGGTGGCCCTTGTCGAGGGTCCACTCCGTGTCGGTGGTGCCGATGATCCAGTGCCGTCCCCAGGGGATCACGAAGAGCACGGACTTCTCCGTACGCAGGATGATCCCGGTCCGCGACTGGATGCGGTCGCGCGGGACCACGAGGTGGATGCCCTTGGAGGCGCGTACGTGGATCTGGCCCCGGCCGCCGACCAGTTCCTGGATGTCGTCGGTCCAGACCCCGGTGGCGTTGACGACCTGCTGGGCGCGGACCTCGAACTCCTCGCCGCTCTCCAGGTCGCGCACCCGTACGCCGGTGACCCGCTCCCCCTCCCGCAGGAACCCCACCACCTGCGCCCGCGGGGCGATGTGGGCGCCGTAGGTGGCCGCGGTGCGCAGCATGGTCATCACGTAGCGGGCGTCGTCGACCTGCGCGTCCCAGTACTGGATGGCGCCCGTGAACGCGCTCTTCTTCAGCGCGGGGGCCAGCCGCAGCGCCCGCGACCTGGACAGGTGCCGGTGGCCGGGCACGCCGCGGGCGACCCCTGAGGCGAGCCCGAGCGTGTCGTAGAGGGCCACCCCGGCGCCGACGTAGGCCCGCTCCCAGCCGTAGTGCGTCAGCGGGAAGAGGAACGGCACCGGCTGGACGAGGTGCGGCGCGATGCGCTGCAGCAGCAGCGCCCGCTCCTGGAGTGCCTCGCGTACGAGCTCGAAGTTGAGCTGCTCCAGGTAACGCAGCCCGCCGTGAATGAGCTTGGACGAGCGCGACGACGTGCCCGAGGCGAAGTCACGGGCCTCGACCAGCCCGACGTCGAGCCCGCGGGTGGCGGCGTCGAGGGCCACCCCCGCTCCCACGACGCCCCCGCCGACCACGACCACGTCGAGCTCGCGTCCGGCCATACGTTCCAGCGCCTCGGCGCGCTCCGCGGGCCCGAGACGGGCCACGGTCCTTCCCGACGCCATGTTTCCCCCTGGGATGGCTTGTCGCCTGTGTCGCTTTCCTACCCGCCCCGACATCACCCTGTAACGCCTGGGCGGGTCAGGCGCGTACGACCTTTACCCCCGCGTCCGTCAGCTCGCCCGCCAGATCGTCGGAGAGCTGGGCGTCGGTGACGAGCGTGTCGATCCGCCCGATCGGGCAGATGCGGGAGAACGCCCGCTTGCCCACCTTGGACGAGTCGGCCACCACGACGACCTGCGCGGCGCGGCTGATCAGCAGGTTGTTGACGCTGGCCTCGCCCTCGTGGTGCGCCGAGGCGCCCAGTTCGATGTCGAGCGCGTCGACCCCGAGGAACGCCACGTCCAGCGTCACCTGCTCCAGCACCCCCGTCGCCAGCGGCCCTATGAGCTCGTACGACTGCTGCCTGGCCACCCCGCCGGTCACCACGATCTTGACGTGCTGGCGGACGGTGAGCTCGGCGGCGATGTTGAGCGCGTTGGTGACGATGGTGAAACCGCTCTCCAGCGCGGGCGCCGTGGCGAGCGTGCGGGCCAGCTCGGAGGTGGTGGTGCCGCCGTTGAGCCCCACCACGCCTCCCGGCGTCACGAACTCCGCCGCGGCGGCCGCGATGCGCTGCTTCTCGTCGGCGTGCCTGGCCGTCTTGTAGCGCAGCGGCAGGTCGTAGCTGACGCTCTGGGCGACCGCTCCGCCCCGCGTGCGCATGAGCATCTGCTGCTGGGCGAGCTGGTCGAAGTCCCGCCGGATCGTCGCGGTGGAGACGTCGAGCGCCTGGGACGCCTCCTCCACCGACAGCCTGCCCTCCTGGGAGAGCAGCTCGAGGATGGCGTTCCAGCGGTCGTAGCGGGACACGAAGCCTCCCTTGAGGACGAGGTCAGCAGCAAGCGTGGCACACCTGGAGTGCCGGAGCCACCGGTGTCCATTTATGCTCTTAGCTGGTATAAAAAACGCAGAAACAATCAATCATGGGGAGGCACGTGGTGACCAGCCACACCGAGGCCGAGATCGCGTCCCAGCCGTCCTGCTGGCGCCGCGCCGTCGCCGACGTTCCCGTCGACGCGCTGCCGCGCCACGGCGAGCGGGTGGCCGTCGTCGGCTGCGGCACGTCATGGTTCATCGCGATGGCGTACGCGACACTGCGGGAGCGGGCCGGGCACGGGGAGACCGACGCCTTCGCCGCCTCCGAGGCGCCCTCAGGACGTTCGTACGACCGCGTGCTCGCGCTGACCCGCTCGGGCACCACCACCGAGGTCCTGGAGCTGCTCGGCAGGACCACCACGAAGATCTCGGCCATCACCGCCGACCCGGAGACGCCGATCATGCGGGCCGCCGACGAGGTCGTCGTGCTCGACTACGCCGACGAGCGGTCGGTCGTGCAGACCAGGTTCGCCACCACCCAGCTGGCCCTGTTGCGCGCCAGCCTCGGCGAGGACCTCACCCGGGCCATCGAGGACGCCGAGCGGGCCGTCGCCGCGCCGCTGCCCGACGAGCTGGTCAAGGCCGAGCAGTTCAGCTTCCTCGGCACCGGCTGGACGGTCGGGCTGGCGCAGGAGGCCGCGCTGAAGATGCGCGAGGCCTCCCGCTCGTGGACGGAGGCGTACCCGGCGATGGAATACCGGCACGGCCCCATCAGCATCGCCGGCCCCGGACGCGTCACCTGGATGCTCGGCGCCGCGCCCGACGGCCTGCGCGGGCAGGTCGAGCAGGCGGGCGGCATGTTCTTCGACAGCGAGCTGGACCCCATGGCCGAGCTGATCCGCGCCCAGCGGGTGGCCGTCGCCCGCGCGTTCGCCCAGCAGCTGAATCCCGACGAGCCCATGCACCTCACGCGATCTGTGATTCTTTCTCCATGAGCCTTACTCTTGCCGACGCCAGGATCGTGACACCCGGGGGAATCCACGAGGGGTGGCTGACCATAGAAGACGGCCGCATCACGCATGTCGGCCACGGATCGGCTCCCGGTCCCGGCCTGAGCGTGGGCGGGCGGCACGTCGTGCCCGGCTTCGTCGACATCCACAACCACGGCGGCGCCGGCGGCTCCTTCCCCACCGGCGAGCTCGACCAGGCCCGTGAGGCCGTGGCGCTGCACCGGCGCCACGGCACCACCACGACCATGGCCAGCCTCGTCACCGACTCCCCCGAGCGGCTCGTCCGGGCGGCGTCGGCGCTGGCCGAGCTCTGCGAGGAAGGGCTGTTGGCCGGCATCCACTTCGAGGGCCCCTACATCTCGCGGGCCCGCTGCGGCGCGCACGACCCCACGCTGCTGCGCGAGCCCTCGCCGCAGGAGTTCGCCGAGCTGGTCAAGGCCGGGCGCGGCCACGTACGCATGGTCACCATCGCGCCCGAGCTGCCCGGCGCGCTCGACACGATCCGGCTGGCCGTCTCCGAAGGCGTGCTCGCCGCCGTGGGCCACAGCGACGCCGGCTACGAGCAGACGATCGACGGCATCGAGGCGGGCGCGAGCGTGGCCACCCACCTCTACAACGCGATGGCGCCGCTCGGCCACCGCGCCCCCGGGCCGATCGCCGCGCTGCTCGACGACGAGCGGGTGACCACCGAGCTGATCAACGACGGGGTGCACGTGCATCCGGCCATGCTGCGGCTGGCCTGCGAAGTGGCGGGCCCCGGCCGCACCGCGCTGATCACCGACGCCATGTCGGCCACCGGTCTCGGCGACGGCGACTACGTGCTCGGCTCGATGGGCGTGCGCGTGCACGACGGCGTCGCCCGGCTCGTCGAGGGCGGCTCGATCGCGGGCTCCACCCTGACCATGGACGTCGCGTTCCGGCGCAGCGTGCGGGAGGTGGGCATGTCCCTGCCCGACGCCGTGCAGGTGGCCTCGCTGACACCCGCGCGGGTGCTCGGCCTGGCCGACCGGATCGGCTCGATCGCCGTCGGCAAGGCCGCCGACCTGGTGGTGCTCTCCGACGACCTGGAGGTGACCGGAGTGATGAAGGACGGCGACTGGGTCACGGAGCCCTGATGATCCTCACCGTGACGCTCAACCTCGCGCTCGACGTGACCTACGGGTTGCCCTCGGTCGACTGGGACGGCGTCAACCGGGTCACCGCCGTGCACCGGCGGGCCGGCGGCAAGGGCGTCAACGTGGCCAGGGTGCTGGCGGCGCTGGGCCACGAGGTGCTGGTCACCGGCCTGGCGGGCGGGCCGACCGGGCAGGCGGTCGAAGGCGATCTGCGGGCGGCCGGGCTGCCGGGCGCCCTGACGCCCATCGCCGCCGACTCCCGCACCACCCTGGCCGTCACGGACGACGGCGCCGGGCGTACGGCGCTGTTCAACGAGCCCGGTCCCGAGGTGAGCTCCGGGGAGCTGGCGAGCTTCGTACGGCACTACGAGACGCTCCTGGCCACCGCCGACGCGGTCGTCCTGTCGGGGAGCCTGCCGCGCGGCGTGCCCCTCGACACCTACGCGGCCCTCGCCTCGATCGCGGCGGACAAGGGCGTGCCCGCGATCGTGGACGCCGACGGCGAACCGCTGCGCCACGCGCCGGCGGGCCGCCCGTCCGTGGTCAAGCCCAACGCGGAAGAGCTGGCCAGGGCGGTGCCCGGCGGCGCCCCCGCCGAGGGCGCCCGGGCGCTGCGCGAGCGGGGAGCCGGGGCCGTGGTGGTGTCCATGGGGGCCGAAGGGCTGCTGGCCGTCACGGGTGAGGGGACGTTCGGTGCGCGCATGCCGTACACCGTGGAGGGAAACCCGACGGGCGCGGGCGACGCGCTGGTCGCCGGGCTGGCGCTGGGGCTGGTGGAGCGGGCACCGTGGCATGACAGGCTGAGGCGGGCCGCGGCGCTGGGCGCGGCGGCCGTGGCCGCGCCCGTGGCCGGTGACTTCGACCCCGACGTGTACGCCGACATCCACCCCAAGATCATCATTACGTAAGGAGCCACTGCCATGCCCCTCGCCGCCATCGGCGACATCGTCAGCCAGTCGCCCGCAGGGGTGGGCGCGTTCAACGTGATCCAGCTCGAACACGCCACCGCCATCGTGGCCGGCGCGCAGGCGCTGGGGATGCCGGTCGTGCTGCAGATCAGCGAGAACTGCGTGCGCTACCACGGCGCCCTGGAGCCCGTCGCGCTGGCCGCGCTCGCGGTGGCCCGCCGCGCGGACGTGCCGGTCGCGGTCCACCTCGACCACGCCACCGACAGGGCACTCGTGGAGGAGGCGGTGGAGCTGGGGCTGGGTTCGGTGATGTACGACGCCTCGGCCCTGCCCGACGAGGAGAACGTCGCCGCCACGGCCGAGGTGGCCGCCTGGTGCCATGAGCGCGGCGTGTGGGTGGAGGCCGAGCTGGGCGAGGTCGGAGGCAAGGACGGCGTGCACGCGCCGGGCGCCCGCACCAAACCCCACGAGGCCGTCGACTACGTGGCGCGGACGGGCGTCGACGCGCTGGCGGTCGCGGTTGGCACCTCGCACGCCATGACGTCCAAGGACGCCGTGCTCGACCTGGAGCTCATCGCCGAGCTGCGGGCCGCGGTGCCGGTGCCGCTGGTGCTGCACGGCTCGTCGGGGGTGCCTGACGACGTGCTGCGCGAGGCCGTCGGGAAGGGCATGAAGAAGATCAACATCGCGACCCACCTGAACAAGGCGTTCACCGGAGCCGTCCGCGACTACCTGGCCCACGACGAGCGGGTCGTCGACTCCAGGAAATATCTCAAGGCCGGGCGCGACGCGGTGTCCAGGGAGGTCACCCACCTGCTGGGCGTGCTCGCGGGCTGAGCCGCGCTCACCCTCCCAGCCGCGCCAGCACCCGCCCGGCCTGCCGCTCGAAGGTGCCGGGCGGGTTGCGCGGCGAGTCCGGGGAGTCGTGGGCCAGCAGGAACAACCACATGAGGGCGTGCAGCCTGCGGTGCTCGCGCGTCCGCCGCTCCTCCTGCGGGCTCAGGCCGAACGCGGGCACGATCTCCACCTCGCCGTCCACCCACATAGACACGTGCTCGGCGATCTCGGCCACCTCGTACGCCACGTCGCTGCGCCCGGAGTCCTCGAAGTCGACCAGGCGGACGCGGGAGCCGTCCCACAGGAAGTTGGCCAGGTTGCCGTCCCCCGCGCCGAACGCGGGCGTGCCCGGCTCGCCCGGCGACCTGGTCTCCAGCCACCGCAGCCCCTCTTTGACGGCCTGGCCGTCCAGCGGCCCTCTGGGCTCCCATGCCTCGGCGCGACGCCTGACCCAGTCGGCGACCACGGTGTCGGCCCACGGGCGCTCGGGCACGTCCCGCAGGACGGTGTCAGGGAGGGCGGCGTGCAGCCGGGCGCGCGCCTCGGCCATGGCGGCGACGTGCTCGGCCCGCACCCGCATCCCTCGCATCGGGAGCCCGTCGATCCACGTCATCGTGAGCGTGCGGCCGTCGAAGGCCACGGGCTCGGGGGCCAGCCCGGGAGCGTGTTCGGCCAGGAGGGTCAGCGCCCGCCATTCACGTTCCCCCGCGCCCGGCTTGCCGTCCACGTACCGCTTGGTGATGAGATCGCCGTCGCGTACGAGCTCGTGGGTGTGCCGATGATCAGTCATCCCCGCATGCTAGGGGAGCAGCCGTTCGACGGCGGCGCTCACGAGCGCGTGCGTCTCTTCCTCGCCGAACACGTCCGGCAGCGTGAGCCGCTCGACGATCAGCCAGTTGAGCGCCAGGTAGAGCAGGACCACGGTGGTGTCGTCGCCGGGCAGGCCGGTCTCGCGGTGGTGGCGTACGTTCGTCTCGACGTCGGCGCGGATGCGCTCGGTCAGCACCTCGCGCAGGCGGGGCCGCCTGGTCGCCTCCAGCCGCAGCTCCAGCAGCGCCAGATAGCCTGACCGGAAGGACGAGATCCGGCCGACCATCTCGTGCATGAGGCCGGTCACCCGGTCGCGGTCGCGCGGCCCGGCGAGGCTCGATGCGATGGTGGCGGCGTCGGGCTGCAGCCGCTCGTAGATCCGGCCGCCGGCCTGGGTCAGCAGGTCGTCGCGGCTGGCGAAATAGTTGGACGCGGTGCCGGTCGGCACCTCGGCCCGGGAGTCCACCGCCCTGAACGTCAGCCCGCGGGCGCCTTCCTCGGCCAGCACCTCGATCGCCGCGTCGACCAGTGCCGCCCGCCGGGCGACGTTCTGCCTGACCACCTTTGACACCACTCCGTCTGTAGTACTACGGTGAAAGCACTTCGGTCATAGTACTTTAAAAGGAGTAGTTTTGCGCAAGCTCACGTATTACGTAGCCACCTCCATCGACGGCTACATCGCGGGCCCCGGCGGCGAGGTCGACTTCTACCCGGTGGCCGACGACCTGGCGGCGTGGGCCAACGCCCGCCTCCCCGAGACGGTGCCCGCCCCCATCCGGGCCCTGACCGGCTTCGACGCCCCCAACCAGCGCTTCGACACCGTGCTCATGGGCCGGGGCACGTACGAGCTCGGCCTGAAGACGGGCACGACCAACCCCTACCCCCACATGAGGCAGTACGTCATCTCCAACACCATCAAGAGCGTCGACGAGCCCGCCATCGAGCTGGTGCCCGGCGACCCGCTCGGCCTGGTGCGGCGGCTGAAGCAGGAGGACGGGCTGGACATCTGGTTGTGCGGAGGTGGCAACGTGGCCGCCCAGCTCCTGCCGGAGATCGACGAGATGATCATCAAGTGTTACCCGGTGGTGGCGGGCGCGGGCATCCCGGCCTTCCACGGCGGTTTCCGGCCGACGACGTTCACCCTGACCGGCACCGAGACCTTCGGCAACGGCACCCTGGTGACGACCTACACCCGCTGAGCCGCGCCCCGGCCCGCCCTCTCCGCGCAGGAAGCGCGGCTTCCCGAACCTGCGGAACAGCTCACCTCCGGCCGAGGCCCTGACGCTCCATGTCCTCGACCGCCTTCTTCGCGACCACCAGCGACGCCCCGGTGGCCTCCCGGTAGAGCTTGATCGCCAGGATCTTCTTCCCCTTGCGCATCGCCGCGTAGAAGTCGGGCGGCAGCCGTGACCCCCCGCCGACGGAGTCGATCAGCGCGGGGTCGATCAGGGCGGGGTCGATGCCGAGGTGCCGCTGGAGGTAGGCCATCTGCTTCTCCAGCCGGGCAACTCTCTCTTCAAGGGATTCCATGCCCGAAACCATAACTTCACCGCGGCCCGGCGCGCAGAGCCGCCCGTGGGCCGCCCATGGGCCGCGGTGGCGGATCGGGACAGG
Organism: Nonomuraea mesophila; assembly: GCF_004352805.1. NCBI lineage: Bacteria > Bacillati > Actinomycetota > Actinomycetes > Streptosporangiales > Streptosporangiaceae > Nonomuraea > Nonomuraea mesophila. The sequence continues at coordinate 5,509 of NZ_SMLD01000204.1, read as the reverse complement.
TCAGGAGTGGGTAGGAGCCACCACGACCTCGACCCGCTGGAACTCCTTGATGTCGGAGTAGCCGGTGGAGGCCATGGTGCGCTTGAGCGCGCCCATGAGGTTCATCGAGCCGTCTGCCACGCTCGACGGCCCGTGCAGGATCTGCTCGAGTGTCCCGACCGTCCCGAACTCGACCCGCCGTCCCCTCGGCAGGTCGGGATGGTGCGCCTCGGAGCCCCAGTGGAACCCGTGGCCGGGCGCCTCGGCGGCGCGGGCCAGCGGCGAACCCACCATCACGGCGTCGGCCCCGCAGGCGATGGCCTTGGCGATGTCGCCGGACGTGCCCATGCCGCCGTCGGCGATCACGTGCACGTAGCGGCCGCCCGACTCGTCCATGTAGTCGCGCCGGGCCGCGGCGACGTCGGAGATGGCGGTGGCCATCGGCACGGCCACCCCGAGCACGTTGCGCGTCGTGTGGGAGGCGCCGCCGCCGAAACCGACCAGCACCCCCGCCGCGCCCGTGCGCATCAGGTGGAGAGCGGCCGTGTGGGTCGCGCAGCCGCCCACGATGACCGGCACGTCGAGCTCGTAGATGAACTGCTTGAGGTTGAGCGGCTCGGCCCGCCCCGACACGTGCTCGGCGGAGACGGTCGTGCCGCGGATGACGAAGATGTCGACGCCCGCGTCGATCACGGCCTTGTGGTATTGGACCGTGCGCTGCGGCGACAACCGCACGGCGGTCGTCACGCCGGAGGAGCGGATCTCCTCGATCCGCCGGCCGATCAGGTCCTCCTGGATCGGGGCCGCGTAGATCTCCTGCAGCCGCCTGGTGGCCGCCGCGGCGTCGAGCGTCGAGCACTCCTCCAGCAGCGGCGACGGGTCTTCGAAGCGGGTCCAGAGCCCTTCGAGGTCGAGCGGGGCCAGCCCGCCCAGCCGCCCGATCGCGATGGCGGTGGCCGGCGAGACCACGCTGTCCATGGGAGCGACCACCACGGGCAGCTCGAACCGGTAGGCGTCGATCTGCCAGGCGATCGAGACCTCCTCCGGGTCACGGGTGCGCCGCGAGGGCACCAGCCCGATCTCGTCGAGCGAGTATGCCCGCCGCCCGGTCTTTCCCCGGCCGATCTCCACCTGCTGAGTCATGCTCTTACCTTCTGTGATAGTTCGGAGCTTCCACCGTCATCTGGATGTCGTGGGGGTGGCTCTCCTTGAGGCCCGCCGCCGTGATCGGCATGAGCTCGCAGTCGGTGTGCATCTGCGCGATCGTGCGGCAGCCGGCGTACCACATGCCCTGGCGCAGCCCGCCGATGAGCTGGTGGGCGACGGCCGAGACCGGGCCGCGATAGGGCACCTGACCCTCGATGCCCTCGGGGATGTATTTGTCCTCGCCGCCGACGTCGGCCTGGGCGTAGCGGTCCTTGCTGAAGGAGGCGCCGCCGCGCTCGCGGTTGCGTACGGCGCCGAGCGAGCCCATGCCGCGGTAGGACTTGAACTGCTTGCCGTTGATGAAGATCAGCTCGCCGGGCGACTCCTCGCACCCCGCGAGCAGCGAGCCCAGCATGACCGTGTCGGCGCCCGCGGCGATCGCCTTGACGATGTCGCCGGAGTATTGCAGGCCGCCGTCGCCGATCACCGGCACGCCCGCGGGCGCGCACGCCTTGGAGGCCTCGTGGATGGCGGTCACCTGCGGGGCGCCGACCCCGGCGACCACCCGCGTGGTGCAGATGGAGCCGGGCCCCACGCCCACCTTGACCGCGTCGGCGCCCGCGTCGACCAGCATCTGCGCGCCCGCCCTGGTCGCGATGTTGCCGCCGATGACCTCGACCTTGCTGTTGGCCTTGACCTTGGCGATCATGTCGGCCAGGCCCTTGGAGTGGCCGTGCGCGACGTCGACCACCACCACGTCGACCCCGGCCTCGATCAGCGCCTTGGCCCGCACCTCCGCGTCACCACCGACGCCGACGGCCGCCCCCACGATGAGCCGGCCGTCGGCGTCTTTGGTGGACAGAGGGTACTGCTCGCTCTTGGTGAAGTCTTTGACCGTGATCAGGCCGCGCAGCCTGCCGTCGGCGTCGACGAGGGGCAGCTTCTCGATCTTGTTCTTCCTGAGGAGGGCGAAGGCGTCGTCACGCGAGACCCCCACCGGCGCGGTGACCAGCGGCATCTTCGTCATGACCTGGTGCACGGGCCGCGACTGGTCGGTCTCGAAGCGCATGTCACGGTTGGTCACGATGCCGACCAGCGTGCCCGACGAGTCGGTGACGGGAACCCCCGAGATCCGGTAGGTCGCGCAGAGCCGCTCGACGTCGGCCAGCGTGTCGTCGGGGCCGCACGTCACCGGATTGGTGACCATGCCCGCCTCGGAGCGCTTGACCAGGTCGGCCTGCTGGGCCTGCTCGTCGACCGAGAGGTTGCGGTGCAGGATGCCGATGCCGCCCTGCCGCGCCATGGCGACCGCCATGCGGGCCTCGGTGACGGTGTCCATCGCCGCGGAGACCAGCGGGATGGACAGCGTGACGCCACGGGACAGGCGGGACCGGGTGTCGGCGTCGCCCGGTTGCAGATCGGAGTAGCCAGGAACCAGCAGCACGTCGTCGAAGGTCAAACCCATCTCGGTGAACTTGGACATGCTGCGGCCCCCTCCTGCCGATGCGCTGATGCAGCCAAGTCTAGGGCCTGCCTCCAAAATCGTGTTCACGCCCTCGGGGCCCGGCGTGCTGCAGACGTTCCCCGGTTTCGCGGCAGGAGGCGCGCAGTGCCGGGAGCACGATGACCCCCACGGTCCGTCGTACTCCCGGCATCTCACAGCGCTGGGGGATGGGACGGTCGGTGACCCGTCCCATCCCCCAGCCACCGGCACCCGGGGCGTGGTGGCGCGTGCGCACCACCGAACCCCCCTCCGCGTCCTGATGGGCGGCGCTGCCACGCCCGCTTTCGGATGCCGACGCTAGGTAAAGCTTGTGTCACTCAACGGCACATCGCAAGGTGAAAACGTGCAATTGCACGAAGTTGCACGCCGCCTTCGAGCAGTCGGTGGAAGGAGAGGACAAGGGCGCAATGCGGCGTTATTCTCGCGGCACGCCCGTGTCCCCCCTACGGAGCCGCCCACGATGCGCAATGAGCCGAGAGCCGCGTCAGATCCCTACGATACGCTGGGCCTCGACCCTGCCCAGAGGGTGCTCTACTCAACGGTGCTGCGCCTGCACAGAGCCACCCGCACCGATCTCGCGCAGGCCATCGACGGCCCGGTGGACAAGGTCACCCGCCAGCTCGACGACCTGGTCAAGCTCGGCGTGGTGGACGAACGGTCGGGCGAATACCTGGCCCGTCACCCCGCGGCGGCGCTCGGCCGGGTGATCGCCGAGCGGCTGGAGCGGCTGGCCGAGGAGAGCCGCATGATCGATTCGGCGCTCGGGTCCATCCGCGGACTGATCCACGACTATGACGCCGGCCGCGACTACCAGAGCGGGCCTTTCACGGTGGAGATGTTGAACGGGGCCGACGTCCTGTTCGAAAGCGTGGTCGGCATGGCCGTGCAGTCACCGCCGATGGAATTGCACACAGCAATCCCGGACGAACGCACAATGAGCGACTTTGCTCGTAAATTTGCGGATCCGTGGATTGATGCGCAACAACGAAATCTTCTCGCCGTTCATGTGATCCTGCCGGTTTCGGCCCTGACACTCCCAGGCGTACGCGATCTGCTGACCCGCCTGCTCGAAGCCGGCGGCAACGTGCGCACGCTGGACCGGGTGCCGAGCTGGTTCATGGCCGCGGGCGTCGACGTGGCCGGCCTGCCCGCGTTCTGGGGCGGCAACCTGCCCGACCACGCCTACCACTTCTACCTCGTACGCACGCCGATCGTGGTGGGCATGCTGCGCGCCCTCTTCAGCGAGCTGTGGGGCCGCGCCACGCCCCTGCCGTGGGGGCGCGGGATCGACGGGATGGCCCAGGTGCTGCGCCTGGCAGCGCAGGGCCTGTGCGACGAGTCGATAGCCCGCCAGCTCGGGATCTCGGTCAGGACGGTACGCGCGAGGTTCGCCGGGGCCATGGCCGAACTGGGCGCCCAGTCACGCTTCCAAGCAGGCGTGGAGGCCTCCAGACGCGGATGGCTGAGGTAATAGCCACCGCTGGGGCCGCATCGGTCATATGGTGGGAAGGTGCTGGAAGACGTCCCCCGCGACCCGTTCGCGGACGACCCGAACGACCCTTCCTCGGCGATGGGCGCCCTAGACGACGCCGAGCCACTCACCGCGGCCGAACGCGACGAGGCCATCACGGACCTCGCCGACGTCGAGGTCTTCCGCTCCCTGCTCGAACCGCAGGGTGTGCTGGGCCTCGTGCTCGACTGCCCCGAATGCGGCGAGCAGCACTTCTTCGACTGGGAGCTGCTGCGCGGCAACCTGCGACAGATGATCGAGAAAGGCCAGCCACAGGTCCACGAGCCGGCCTTCCATCCCGATCCCGCCGACTACGTCACCTGGGAATACGCCAGAGGCTATGTCGATGGCGTCATCGACACGGAGGAACGCCGCTGATCCACGTCGTCGAGCAGCACGGCCAGCAACCGTGCTGCCGGATCGCCTGAGTCAGGCATCTCTCCACGACCGAGCGCGTCGAGCAGCGCATCGGTCTCCTCCTCTGGCGTCAAGCGGACTCCAGCTCGGCCATCTGCCGCAACCTGGCCAGCGCCCGATGCTGGGCGACGCGGACCGCACCCGGTGACATGCCGAGTACATTACCGGTCTCCTCGGCGGACAGCCCCGACACCACCCGCAACAGCAGCAACTCCCGCTGGTTCTCCGGCAGCCTGGCCAGCAGCCTGCGCGCGTGCTCCACCTCGATGTAGCGGACCACCGTCTCCTCGGGCCCCGGCCCGTCGTCGGGCCCGTCGGGCAGGTCCTGAGTGGGTACGGCCGAGCGCACGGAACTGCGCAGCGCGTCGGCCACTTTGTGCGAGGCGATCCCGAACACGAAGGAGGCGAACGGCCTCCCCATGTCGCGGTAGCGCGGCAGCGCGGACAGGACCGCGATGCACACCTCCTGGGCGACGTCATCGGCAATGTGATATTGCCCCGAAACCCTGCCCAGCCTGGCACGGCAATACCGCACCACCATCGGACGCAACTCGCCGAGCAGAGATTCGATCGCACTGCGATCTCCCTGCACGGCGAGGCTCGTCAGTTCCCTTAGGTCGGAGTCATCCGTCCGTGCCGGAAGTCTCGACGCGAGCCTTACCCCAATTTTGGCGTCGGCGACGCTTCCCTCGCTCACGATAGGCATGATGCCCGCACTGATCCGGCCTGTCGTCATGGCGAACGGCTACGGATTGGTCACATCTGAAGCGACGATAACTATCAGTAATCAAATGCGTACACTACGGCGAAACGGCTGACATAATGTTTCATCTCATAACCGGGAATGCACGACATTTGTCAGACACCGACGCTTACCACCCTCTTCCGGTTTACTGCAATATTCCACCTTTTCCCCCACTTCCCCCCAACCTGTCTCTTATACACACCTGACG
>NZ_SMLD01000203.1:0-15557 GCF_004352805.1 Nonomuraea mesophila | reverse complement strand
CCCCCGCGCCCCGGTCGGGCGCCCCGGCGCTCTGACCTCGCGCCCCGGCGCTCCGGCACTGGGCGATGCGGTGCCGGATCCGCTAGCCGGGCGATGACCGTACCTTCGGGCGGTGTGCCGCGGTCGCGCCTGCGGGCGGGCGCTCGCTCGCGGGCCCGGGTCAGACGCGGCAGAGGATCTCGCCGTGCAGGATCGACAACCAGCCGTCACCGTCGGCCGCCCACGCCAGCCACCCCTCCGAGATCCGCCGCAGGTCCGCCTCCGTGGCGGCGCCCGTGGCCAGGGCCTGCCGGGCCATCGCCGAATGCAGGACCCGTTCCGACCACATCCCGCCCCACCAGGCACGGTCGTCGGGCGTGGCGAAGCACCAGGTCGAGGACGTGGCGGTGATGTCGTCGAACCCCGCGGCCCGCGCCCATGACAGCAGCCGCCGCCCCGCGTCGGGCTCGCCACCGTTGCCCCGGGCGATCTGCTGGTAGAGCCGCATCCACTCGTCCAGCGCCGGCAGCCGTGGGTGCCAGGCGAATGCCGTGTAGTCGCTGTCGCGGGCCGCGACGATCCCTCCCGGCTTGGTGGCCCTGCGCATCTCCCGCAGCGCCCGTACCGGATCGCCCACGTGCTGGAGCACCTGGTGGGCGTGGGTCACGCAGAACGTGTCGTCGTCGAAGCCGAGCGCGTGCACGTCGGCGACGGCGAAGTCCACGTTGCCCAGGCCGCGGGCGCTCACCTCGGCCCTGGCCAGGCCGAGCGCCTCCGCGCTCACCTCGGACGCCGTCACGTGCCCCACCCTGGACGCGAGGTCCGCGGTGATGGTGCCGGGGCCGCTGCCCACGTCGAGCACCTTCATGTGGGGCTTGAGATGGGGCAGCAGGTACGCGGCCGAGTTGCCCGCGGTGCGCCAGCGGTGCGAGCGCAGCACCGACTCGTGGTGGCCATGCGTGTAGACGGCTTCCATGCCGAACTCCTCCATCTCGCCGGACCGTTACGGCTGACCTTAGCAAGCATCTCACGATTCAAGAGAAACCATCTCGCTGTACGAGACAGCAGGACGCCTCCACGGGTGCCCGCGCCCGCGTGGTGAATCGGGTGAGCGCCCGGGTAGGGGGCCAGAAAACCACCCCACAGGAGGACCCCATGGCGAAGACCGTGGCAGATGTCATGACAGCCCACCCGGCGGCGATCGAGGGCGACCAGCCGGTGTCCGCCGCCGCCTCTCTCATGCGGGAGCGGGACACCGGCGCGATCATCGTCAACGACGGCGGCCGCATGCAGGGCATCGTCACCGACCGCGACATCGCCGTGCGCGTGGTCGCCGACGAGCGCGGCCCGGACACGCCCGTACGCGAGGCGTGCAGCCCGGCCGTGGAAGCCGTCGATCCGGACACGGGCATCGACCAGGCCGTGCGGATGATGCGCTCGCACGCCGTACGCCGCCTTCCCGTGGTGGAGGACGGCCGGGCCGTCGGCATCGTCAGCCTGGGAGACCTGGCCGTCGAGCGGGACGAGAACTCCGCCCTCGCCGACATCTCGGCCGCCGAGGGGAATCGGTAACGTTGCCCGCGTGGTCACAGTCGACGACGTACGGCAGTTCGCGCGCACGCTCCCGCGCACCACTGAGCACCTCATCCGCGACCGCACCAAGTTCCGGGTGGGCAAGATCGTCTACGTGGCGTTCTCGCGTGACGAGACGCTGATGGGCTTCGGCTTCCCGAAGGAGGAGCGGGCGGCGCTCGTGGCGGCCGAGCCGGACAAGTTCCTCATGCCGAGGGATTCCGACCTGCGCTTCAACTGGGTCGTGGTGCGGCTCGCCGCCATCGACGCCGCCGAGATGCGCGAACTGGTGCTGGAGGCCTGGCGGATGTGCGTACCGAAGAAAGTGCGCCTGGAACACCAGCAGCGGGCCGTGACCCCGCCTTGAATACCCCTGCCCGTGCGGCCGCCGGCCGCTAGCCGCGGACGTCCGCGAGGCCGCGGAGCCTGCGCAGTGCCTTGCGGGCCGCCGCCGCCACCCGCTCGTCCGGGTGGTGGTCGATGAACAACCGCAGCACCTGACCCGTCCACGGATGGTCGCCGAAGGCCAGGATCGGGATCGTGCCCGCCTGCTCGTCGGCGTCCATGCCCAGGGCGATCGACTCGATCACCTGGCCCGGCTGGTCCCCGAACTCCAGCAGGGCCGCCGCCATGTCCACCAGCACCCACGCGATCTCGTCCGGTGCGGGCTGCCGGTCGGTACGGCCGGTCCTCGCGGCGATCACCGCGCCGAGCTTGCGCTTCTCCAACTGCCTGGACAGTGCCAGCCGGCCCTCGTCGCCGAACTGCGTCGTCAGCAGTTCGATGCCGATCGCCCGGCTCAGCGGGCTGACCGTGGCCAGCGCCGCGGCGATCTCGGCGACCGCGTCGCCGTCGTCCCTGCCCTTCAGCCAGCCCGCCAGCTCCTCGTCCCGCTCCGCCTCCGGGTAGGAGCGCAGGCCGTGCAGCAGCGTCCCGGCGTCGGCGTCCGCGAACGAGCCCATGACCGGGACCTCCTGCCCCGTGGTCGCCGCGACGACCAGCCGTGCCACCCACAGGCCGAGCCAGCTCAGCGTGTACGGCTCCTCCTGCCGCACCAGCCCCAGCCCCGTCAGCGTCTCAGGCACCTCGCCCTGGTGCGGCTCGCGCGTCAGGAACATCCTGACCAGTTCGAGCAGCAGGGTGCCGTCGGCGGCCAGCAGGTCACGGCAGTGCCCCGCCCAGGCGGCCAGCACCTCAGAGTCGTCGCCTTCCGGCTTCAGCTCCTCGGCCAGCGGGGCGGCGCGTACCGCCGCCGCGAGCGTGGCGTCGCCGGGCAGCCGGATCGGTGGTTGCAGGGGCAGCGTGTCGTCGTCGTAGGAGCTCACCTGCCCATCCTGTCGCGATATTTCTGTTACGGTGCCAGCTGACACCGAAAAGTCGGAAGAAAGGAGGCGCAGAGATGTTCGGCACGACCCCGGGCGCTCACCGCGCCCGCTTCCACTTCTCGGAGGAACCATGCGTTTCCGTCCCGCGGTCAAGGACGACCTGGACCGCCTGCTCGGCTGCGTCGTAGACGAGTCCATCAGCTGGGCCCACCCCGACCGGTTGCTGTCCTACCTGGACAGCGGCAACTACCGGTACGACCGCATCTGGCTGGCCACTGACGAAGACACGGGCGACATCCTCGGCCGCGCCGTCTGGTGGGGCTTTCCCGGCGGCAGGCCGCTGGCGCTCGACTGCCTCTACGTGCACCCGTCGGTCCGCGACCGGGTGAGCCTGGCCGCCGACCTGCTGAACCACGCCCATGCCGCCTTCGGCCGGGCACCCGAATACCACGTCTTCGTCCTGCAAGGCTGGCGCGACGACCCCCAGGCCACGGCGGCGATCGGCTGGCGCTGGGAGGCGGCCGGCCGAGCGGGGTTGACGGAGGAGCTCGAACGCCTGCGCTACGCGTGGACGGCCGGCGACGCGCCCGTGCCGGAGCCGTCGGAGCGGCTCGTCTTCCGCGGCGAGGAGGACGACGAGGTCTTCGTGGAGGCGTTCCGGCGGGTGGCCGTCGGCACGCTCGACTTCGCCACGCGCCAGGCCCTGCGCACCATGGACCCGGTGGAGCAGGCCCGCGAGGAGGTGCGCGACTACGCGTCCATGCCGGGGGAGCGGTCGTGGTGGCGGCTGGCCTGCGACAGGGGTGGCGATCTCGTCGGGTTCGCGCTGCCGTCGGCCAACGACGGAGGGCCCGTGGTCGGCTATCTGGGCGTGGTGCCCGAGCACCGTGGCCACGGTTACGTCGACGACCTCCTGGCCGAGATCACCCGCTTCCACGCCGGGCGCGGCGTCCAGCGGATCGTGGCCGACACCGACGCGGGCAACGCGCCGATGGCCAGGGCGTTCGAACGGGCCGGCTACCGCACGTTCGCGGTCAGGCTCGTCCTCTCGGCCGACCCCGAAGCTCCGTGAGGCCGTTTCCCGCAGCGCCCGCGGAGCCCTCGCCCAGGCGGCGCCACGACCAGCGGTGAGAGCAACTGCTCCAGCACGTAGCCGTTGCGGTTCAGCAGCAGCCGGGCGAACTTGGCCAGGTCGTGCGTGACCAGGTCCACCTCGACGCCGTCGCGCGTCCACGTACGCTCCAGCGTCTCCGGCCCGTGCCGCAGCCCTGCCACCTCTGCTACCGGCAGCAGGCGGGCGCCGCGCAGGTCCACATCGGAGTCCGCTGAGGGGAACCCGTACAGGTGCGCCCCGCTCACGGTCGCGAACACCGGCGGGTACGGCTGCTCGCCGGGGATCTCCGCCAGCCATCCGGGCAGCCCGTTCACCGGATACCTACAGGTTGGAGGCCCCGTCCTTCAGGACTCCGTTGCCCAATTCGGCGCGCCTTCTTCGCATTGATCATTTTCTGGTTCACGATGTCCTTCCTCTGCTCGGGTTCCCCTCGCCGGGCAGTGGAGAGGAACCTGTGGTGTCGATGCAGCCCCGTCCTTGCCGGAGATTCCCGAGATGACCGTGCGGGTGGCGCGGGCGGCGTTTCCGAAGGGGACGCTGGCGATCCGCATCCGGGATGCGCTGGGCCCGTTGTTCGCCGATGAAGAGTTCGCGGGCATGTTCGGGGTGCGAGGGCGTCCCGGCCTGTCGCCGGGGCAGTTGGCGCTGGTCTGGTCCAGGCCAAGACTGAGCATGACGTGGAGTTGCTGGGGCCGGTGCAGTTCTCCAGTAGCCGCCAGGCCCGCGCAGGGGATGGGTTCGACCTGAGCGCCTTCACCATCGACTTCGACCAGCAGCACGCGACCTGCCCCGCCGGCGCGAGATGGCCCCATGCGGCGGCCATGATCGACCGGTTCAGCCCAGCCTTGGCCCGAACGTTCCGCCCGGGCGCTTCGACAGTGCCGCGCACCGACCGGGTCATGTTGCGGATCTTCAGGTCTTCGACGGCGATCACGTCGAACCGGTATGCCAAATCGGTGCTGGTCTTCTCCACCCAGTCCTTGCGCCGGTCGCTCTCCCGCGCCTTAACGCGGGCGATGGCGGCCTTGACCTTGGCGCGCCGGTTCGATCCGCGCTCGACCCTGGCAAGCTTGCGCAGCCGCCGCAGCCGCAGCCGCAGCCGCAGCCGCAGCCGCCGCAGCCGCCGCAGCCGCAGCAGCCGCAGCAGCCGCAGCAGCCGCAGCAGCCGCAGCAGCCGCGCCTTCTCCATGTCACGCAGCCCCGGAGCGTTCAGCATCTCCCCAGTGGACAGGGCCGACGACACGGCCACACCCCGGTCCACGCCGACGACCTCGCCCGTACCCGGCGCAGGGATGGGGTCGGGGATGGCGGCGAAATGCCGTGTCTGCGCGGGAAGGGCCACGGGTTGCCGGGCCGGTGCACCGCGAACCTCAACGTGGCCTCCTCCTCGTGGGGTAGTTGCCGTTGGAATCCCCGTGCTTCAACGCGGGGAGGATGTCAAAGGTGCTCCTTCCGTACGCCGACGAGGAAGTCCTCCACCCGGTCCCGGTCAGGTCCGGCGGGCAGCACGCTGGGTGTCGCGGCCAGCTCCGCGTGCAGGGCGGCACGCCAGGCGTCCACCTCGGCCCACGGCAGCTCGCCGCGACGGATCGCGAGCAGCCGCGCCCGGTGCGGCCCCACCTGGACCAGCGGCTCGCCGTGGCGCACCAGGTGCAGGCCGCTCAGCAACAGCCGCACCATGTGCATGGCCTGCTTCCACCTGGGCGCGTCCTGGTCGATGCGACGGAACTGGTCCTCGGCGTACCCGGCGAACGCACGCTGCGCCCGCTGCGACAGGAACGCCGTCCGCAGCTCGCGCAGCCGCCGCCCGGTGGGGGTGATCACCTCCACGATGGGCGACCACAGGCATTCCAGGACGGTCGGGTTGGCGTCGAGGGCGAGGCGGCAGAAACGCTCCACCTCCCACGAGAACTGCTCCGGCAGCGGCCCGTCCCGGTGGGTGGGCGGTTTGTCCAGCCGCCAGAACGCCGCCGTCGGCGCCACGAACACTCCCCGCCGGTCGGTGTCGGAGCTCTCGGTCTCGAGCCCGTACGCCCGCGAACCCATCACGACGGAAAGGATCAAGTCATCGGTCATCCATGTATCTTGCGCCATGGGGGCGCGGGCTGGTCTGATCGATCAGTGGGCGGTTACGACGAGGCTTACCGGCAGAGCATCGAGCGGCCCGGCGCGTTCTGGGCCGAGGCGGCGCGCGGCATCGACTGGGACGTGGCGCCGGCCACCACGCTCGGCGGTGACGGCCGCTGGTTCCCCGACGGACGGCTCAACACCTGCCACAACGCGGTCGACCGGCACGTCGCGGCCGGGCGCGGCGAGCAGGCGGCGCTGATCCACGACAGCCCGGTCACCGGCACGGCGCGGGTCCTCACCTATGCCGAGCTGCTCGACCAGGTGGCCAGGACCGCGGGCATGCTGCGCGACCTCGGCGTGCGGGCCGGCGACACCGTGGTCGTCTACATGCCGATGGTGCCGGAGGCGGTCGTCGCGATGCTGGCCTGCGCGCGGCTGGGCGCGGTGCATTCGGTGGTGTTCGGCGGGTTCGCCGCCAGGGAGCTGGCGATGCGCATCGACCACGCCCGGCCCAAGGTGGTGCTCTCGGCGTCCTGCGGCATCGAACCGGGCCGGGTGGTGGCGTACAAACCGCTGCTGGACGAGGCGCTCGCTCAGGCCGCGCACCGGCCTGACCGCTGCGTGATCCTCCAGCGGCCGCAGGCGGTGGCCGAGCTCACCGAGGGGCGCGACCTCGACTGGGAGCGGGCCGTGCGGGCGGCCGAGCCGGCCGGCTGCGTGAGCGTGGCCGCCACCGACCCCCTCTACATCCTCTACACCTCCGGCACGACCGGCTCGCCCAAGGGCGTCGCGCGCGACAACGGCGGGCACGCGGTGGCGCTGCACTGGAGCATGGCTCACGTGTTCGGCGCCGCTCCGGGCGAGGTCTACTGGGCGGCCTCCGACGTGGGCTGGGTGGTCGGCCACTCCTACATCGTGTACGCGCCGCTGCTGGCGGGCTGCACGAGCGTGCTGTACGAAGGCAAGCCGGTCGGCACCCCTGACCCGGGGGCGTTCTGGCGGGTGGTGGCCACGTACGGGGTGCGCACGCTGTTCACCGCGCCGACCGCGATCCGGGCCATCAAGAAAGAGGACCCCGCCGGAAATTTCGCGAAACAACAGGACCTGTCTACCCTGCGGTACCTCTTCCTGGCCGGCGAGCGCCTCGACCCCGACACCTACCACTGGGCCTCGGACCTGCTCGGCATCCCCGTCGTCGACCACTGGTGGCAGACCGAGACGGGCTGGCCGGTGGCCGCCAACTGCGTCGGCATCGAGCCGCTGCCGATCAGACCGGGCTCGCCCACCAAGCCGGTGCCCGGCTGGGACGTGCACGTCCTCGACGCCGACGGCAACGACTGCCCGCCCGGGGTCGACGGCGCGGTCACCGTCAAGCTGCCGCTCCCGCCCGGCGCGCTGCCCACCCTCTACCGCGACGAGGCCCGTTTCGCCCGCTCCTACCTGGAGCGCTATCCCGGCCACTACCTGAGCGGCGACGGCGGCCACTTCGACGCCGACGGTTACCTCTATGTCATGGGCCGCATCGACGACGTGATCAACGTCGCCGGGCACCGGCTGTCCACCGGCTCGATGGAGGAGGTCATCGCCGCCCACCCCGACGTGGCGGAGTGCGCCGTGATCGGCGTGGCCGACGAGCTGAAGGGGCAGCTCCCGATGGGGTTCGTGGTGCTGAAGGCCGGCGCGGAGCGCGACCCCGCCGAGGTGGAGCGCGAGCTGGCAGCCCTCGTACGCGAGCGTGTCGGCCCCGTCGCCGCCTTCCGCCGCGCCGTGGTCGTCGCCCGGCTGCCGAAGACCCGCTCGGGCAAGATCCTGCGCGCCACGATGCGCGACATCGCCGACGGCCGCCCGTACACCGCGCCGTCCACGATCGAGGATCCGGCGGCGCTGCCGGAGATCGCGCAAGCCCTGAAGGGCACATGACCTCAAGAACGCGCAGCCGGACCGGCAGCCAGACCGGCATGGTGCGGAAGCCTGCCCGACCGCGGGCGTACAGCGCATGATGGGACACCCCCGTCCCCGGGAGAAGGCCATGATCGATACCCCGAGCTACGCCGACGCCCTGAGGATCCTCGGGTGCAAGGACGGCAGGCTCGTCAAGGTCGTCGGGTTCGCCTCGGCCGCCGAGCGCACCGGCTGGGCCCTGGCCGGTGGCGGGCGGCTGGCGGCGGGCCTGGCCGACATGCGCGACGGCATCGTGCGCTACGGCAAGGAGATCGTACGCCGCATGCCGGAGCTCAAGAGCGGCGTCGACCGGCACACCCGCACGCAGCGGCTGGCCGCGGCGCACGCCGTGATCGTCGTGTCGGCGTACTTCGAGGCGCTGGGCGAGGCGAAGCTGCCGTTCACGCTGGAGCGGCTCGACCGCGGCGGGAAGATCTCCCACGGCGTGCCGACGCCCGAGCGGTTCGCCAGGCTGGTGGCGGAGCTGCTGCTGGAGCGGCTGCCCACGCCCGAGCCGCACTTGCCGTACGCCGAGACGCGCCGCGCCGTGGAACGTGCCTTCCTGCACATGTCCGAGGCCCTGGCCGGCTACGTGGGCGGCCTGTCGATCTGGGACGAGCTGAGCGTGGACGACCAGCTCCTGCTGCCCCGCATGCTCGCCGAGGGCCCGCCCGCGCACGCGCTGCGCATCTACGACGAGGACTACCGGTCGCTGGCGCTCGAGAGCCACGAGTTCGGGGTGCGCAGCCTGGTCACGGAGAAGCCGCCGCCAGGCACGGCGCTGTCGCGGGTGGCGTGGCTGCTGGCCGAGCTGGCGCCGCCCAGGGTCGGCGACCGTCCCGTGATCCACCTGGCCAGGATGGCGGCCAACGCGCTCGACCAGCCGCTGCTCGTGGCCGGCAAACTTCCCGAGGACGTCACGCTCCCGCTGCTCGGCGAGGGCTACCTCACCCCGCGCTGCCGGGTCGCGGAGCTGACCCGCGACGCCGCGCCCGCCGAGCGGGCCTGGTGGGACGACCGGCGTCTGCTGCCCGACCCGGAGGCGTTCCTGGTGGGCCACCTCACCTCGCTGCGCGCCACCCGGGCGCCCCTGCTGGTGCTGGGGGAGCCGGGCTCGGGCAAGACGAAGCTGGCCGAGGTGCTCGCGGCCCGGCTGGCGCGGTCGGAGTTCCTGCCGATCAGGGTGGAGCTGGGCGGGGTGGGCGCACGCGCGAGCGTCACCGAGCAGATCGAGCAGGCGCTCGCGGGCGTGCTGGACGAGCAGGTGGGCTACGCCGACCTGGTGGAGGCCGGCGACGGGGCGATGCCGGTGATCCTGCTCGACGGCCTGGACGAGCTGCTGCAGGGCGGCGTCAACCGTTTCGACTACCTGGAGCACGTGCGGGAGTTCCAGGCCAGGGAGGCCGGTCTCGGGCGGCCCGTCGCGGTGATCGTCACCACCCGTACGGTGGTGGCCGACCGGATCAGGTACCCCGAGGGGTTGCTGGCGCTGCAGCTCCAGCCGTTCGACGACGACCAGGTGCGGCAGTGGCTGGACATCTGGGACCAGGCCAACCGGTCCCTGCTGGCCAGGCGCGACCTGAAGCCGCTGCCCGCGCAGGCGGCGCTCGTGCACGGCGACATGGCCAGGCAGCCGCTGCTCCTGCTGCTGCTGGCCCTCTACGACGCGGGCGGCAACGCGCTGCAGCACGACCACGGCCCGCTCGGCCGCGCCCGCCTGTACGAGGTGCTGCTCAGGGACTACACCGAGCGGGAGACCGGCGGGGCCCGGCGGGTCGCGATCGACCAGGAGCTGGTGCTGCTCGGCACGGCGGCGCTGTCCATGCTGGCGAGGGGCCGCCAGGTCCTCACCGACGAGGCGCTCGAACGCGACCTGCCCGCCCTGTGCCACGGCGGCGAGGACGACCCCGGCGACGAGGGCGAGCGCATCGACTGGGTGCGCAAGGCCACGGAACGCTTCTTCTTCGTCCGCAGGAACGGCCACGCGTTCCTGCACTCCACGTTCGGCGAGTTCCTGGTGGCCTGGCTGACCGTCTACACGCTGCGCGACCTCGACCGCAGGCGCCGCCTGGCCGGCGACGAACCCCTCGCGCTCGTGCAGGCCGTGGACGACGACCTGCTGTACGCGGTCACGTCCCACTCGTGCCTGGCCGAGCGCGGGCCCACCGTCGGGTTCATCCTGGAACTGCTGGGGGAGGTGCCCGCCGCGGTGCGGGAGCGGTGCGTCGCACTCCTGGCAGGGCTGCTGCGACGCTCGCTGCACGAGCGCCCCCGTCGCCACTTCACGGGTTTCCTGCCGGTACGTCACACGGTGCCCCGCCGGCTGGCCGCCTATTCCGCGAACCTCACCCTCCTCATCGTCGCCGCCTCCGACCAGCCCGTCAGCGTCTCCTCGATCCTCGCGGGCCCCGACCCCCTGGAGCGCTGGTCCGCGCTCACCCATCTGTGGAAGGGCAACCTCGGCCACGAGGGCTGGGGTGGCCTGCTCACCGCGCTGTCGGCGCACCGGGTGATCGACGGCGGCACGGAGGACGTCCTGCTCGGGGCCGAGGACGACGCGGGGGCCGGCCACGGCATGGGAGACGTCGTCGTCGCGGTCGCCACCGGCCACACGCCCCGGCACCGGCGGCTGCTCGACCTGCTGCTGCGCGCCCTGGGGGAGGGGCGAGGCCTGCCCTACCGGGATCGCGTCCGCATCCTGGAGGAGTTGGTCCGTACGGCGGCGGTCAGGTCACCGGCGCTGCACCAGGCACTCGGGGCGATGTGGACGGAGGACGGGACCGGCCACGGTGAGCACGCCGAGCTGCGCCCGCTGCTGCGCGCCGTGCTCGCCGATCCGGTGGACCGGATGGGCACCTGGAACGCGCTGGTCAAGGCGGGCGTACCCGAGATGGCCCTCTGGGAGATCCAGCAGAGCACGTCATGATGAGCGCGCGCCGCGGGTGAGTGGCGTCGGGCCGGCCGCTTCGGTGCTGGTCGACGCCATGGTGGTACGTCCGGGGCCGGTGCCCGCCACCATGGAGGTGCTCGGTGCGCGAACGTGGTGGTTTCCCAACCTGACCTTTCAGAGGCTGACATCTAAGGGAAACGTTACGTAATATCCACATATCACGAGCGTTGGGGGCGCCAGGGTGCCAGGACAGAACGTGGGTGTGGTAGTCGATCCGGGAGTACCCCCGGAGGTCGCCGGACTGTTGCGCGCCAACGTTCCCCTGCTGTCCAGGATCAGGGCGGGCTGGGTGCCGCCCGCCGCCCCGCCGCAGTCGCGCCACCGCAGCGCCTCCGGCGCGCTGCTGCTGGCCGCCACCCCGGTCGTGATCGCGTTCATGGCCGTTCTGCTGGCCTCGCCGCTCGCGCCCGCCGGGTTCATGCTGCTCGGCACGTACGTCTTCGTCGTCCTCATCAAGATCGCCTCGATGGGTGAGGTGGTGGACGACGACCGGCCGCACGAGCGCGGCGTCTACGAGCAGGCGCGCTGGTACGACGGCCGCTACCTGCTGCCCGAGGACTTCGACGAGGAGGCGGGGAAGGTGCTGGCCAGGGCGCAGCGGGCGATCGGGTCGGTGCTGCGCTCCCACGTCAACGCCGAGGGCCTTCTCGACGACGCGCGCAACGCCCTGATGCTGCCCGCGCAGGAGTGGGAGATCGCCCGGCTGCTGGCCAAGCTGTCGGCGCTGCGCCTGGAGCACAGGGAGCTGCTGTCGAGGGGCATCGCGCCCGAGGTCGCCGCGGTCGTCGAGCCGCTCGAACGGGCCCTGGCCGGCAGCGAGGCGGCCGTGGTCGCCCGCGTGGAGGCGCTGGAACGCTACGCCGCCCACGTGGCCGACGCCGAGCGCGCCTACCACGCCCGCGGCCAGATCGAGGAACTGCGCGCCCGGCTGCCGAAGTACGAGGAGCTGCTGGCGGAGTCGGGCGCCGACGCGCTGGCCGTACCCGAGATCGAGCGGCTGGCCGAGGACGCCGACGTTCTGGAGCGCATGCTCCGGCGCAGCGTGCGCTCGGCGCACGAGGCCTTCCGTTACCTGGAGAGCTGACAGTCGGACAGACCGGGACATAGGATCAGTAACGTGGCCGGACGTCATGCGAAGGTGATCGTCGATCCGGCGTTGCCCGACGACGTGGCGGCCCTCCTCCGTGACAACCGCAAGCTGCTCGCCCGCGTGCACGCGGGATGGGTGCCCGCGCACAGGGGACACCGGCCCATGGCGGGCACCATGGCCAGGCTGGCGGCGTCCGTGACGGCCGTGGCCGCCGCCGTGTACGGGCTGACCTTGTTCGTCGCGGAGCAGTACACCGCCTTCGTGGTGATCATGACAGGGGCGGCCCTGCTGGTCGTCAGCGTGCTGCTGCGGCCCAGGCCCGACGCCGGGGTGGAGCGCCGGCACGCCCTGGAACGCGACGTCTACGAGCACGCCCGCGGGTACGCGGGCCGCTTCGTGCTCCGCGAGCAGCTCGACGAGGCCGCCAGGCCGCTCATGAGCCGGGCCCAGGCGGCGATCGAGCAGGTCATGAGCTCGAGCGTGAACGCCGAGGGGCTGCTCGACGACGTACGCAACAGCGTCATGCTGCCCGCGCAGGAGTGGGAGATCGCGCGGCTGCTGGGCAAGTTGTCGGCGCTGCGCGCCGAGCACCAGGAGGTCGTCGCGGAGGGGGTCACGCCGGAGGTGGCCGCCGTGGCGGGGCCGCTCGCCGAGGCGCTCGACAGCAGCCAGCGGGCGGTGCTGGCCCGCGTCGAGGCCCTGGAGCGCTACGCCGGCCACGTGGCCGACGCCGAGCGCGCCTACCGCGCCAGGCACCAGATCGAGCGGCTCAGCGCGCGGCTGCCCCGCTACGAGGAACTGCTCGCCGAGTCGGGCGCCGACGGATCGGCCGTGCCGGAGCTGAGCCGATTGTCGGACGACGCCGACCGCCTTGAGCAGGCATTACGCAACAGCGTCAGGTCCGCGCACGAGGCATTTCGCCACCTCAATGGCTGATTTCCCCTAGTATCCGGTTTTGTGGCGGATGTGGTGGTGGACCCTGGGGTGCCGCCCGATGACGCTCAGCTGCTCAGGGAGAGCCGGCTGGTGCTGATGAAGATGCGCCAGGGCTGGGTGCCCGAATCGCGGCGGGCCGCGTCGAGCGCACGGTATCGCATGGCCGCCGGCTTCGGCACGGTGGCGTTCTTCGGACTGATCCTCGGCGTGGGGGGCCTGGGCAGAGGCCTCGGCATCCTCATGCTCCTGCTGATGCTCATCCCCGTCATGGTGGTGCTGTTCGTCAGGACCGACCTGGACGAGGAGGACGAGGAGGAGTACGAGCGGCAGATCTACGAGCAACTGCGCTGGTACGAGGGCCGCTACGTGCTGACCGACGACCTCGACGAGGCGTCCAGGCGGCTGCTCGCCCGCGCCCAGCGGGCCATCGCGACCGTGACCGGATCCCGGGTCAACGCCGAGGGCATGCTCGACGACGTGCGCAACGCCGTGATGCTGCCCGCGCAGGAGTGGGAGATCGCGCGGCTGCTGGGCAAGCTGTCCGCGCTGCGCACCCAGCACAGGGAGACCGTCTCGCAGGGGCTCACGCCCGAGGTGGCCGCCGTGGCCGAACCGCTGGCACGGGCGCTCGACAGCAGCGAGGCGGCGGTCCTGGCCCGCGTCGAGGCCCTGGAACGCTACGCCGCCAACGTCACCGAGGCCGAGCGCGCCTACATCGCCCACGAGCAGATCCAGGAGCTGCGCGGCCGGATGCATCAGTATGAGGAACTGGTGGCCGAGACCGGGGCCGACGGGCTCGCCGTTCCCGAGCTGGACCGGCTGGCCCGCGACGCCGACCGGCTGGAGCAGGCGCTCAGGCGGAGCGTGAGCTCCGCCCACGAGGCCTTCCGCTACCTCGACCCCTGACCCGCGACCTCCAGCAGGACGTCGCACAGGGCGTCGGCCGCGTCCACCCGGCCCAGTTCCGCCGCCGCCTGCCCCATCGCGAGCCGCAGCTCGTGGTCGGCCAGCAGCGGCATCAGCTCGGCCAGCAGCTGGTCGGCCGTCGGCCGCGGCTCGAGCAGCGCCCTGGCCGCGCCGGCGGAGGCCAGGTAGCCGGCGTTCTTGCGCTGCTCGTCGCCGCCGGTCGGGATCAGCGGGATCAGCACGGACGGCTTGCCGACGGCCGTCAGCTCCGAGACCGTGCCCGCGCCGCTGCGCGAGATCACCACGTCGGCCGCGGCGAACAGATCGGCCAGCTCCCCACCCACGTAGGGCACCGGGTGGTAGCGCTCGGCCAGCTCGCCGGGCAGCTCGACGGCGCGCATCTGGTCGATCCACGCCGGCCCGCACTGGTGCACGATCTGCGCGTGCGGCAGCAGCCGCGGCAGCACCTCGGCGATGAGGGTGTTGATCTGCTTGCTGCCCTGCGCCCCGCCCGTCACGTAGATCAGCGGCACCTCGAACGTCAGCCCGAACAGGTCGTACGCCGCCGCCCTGTTGCCCTGCAGCAGCTCCGGCCGGATCGGGTTGCCCGTCACCACGGCCTTCTTCCTGGCCGGCTCGGGCAGGTGCTCCAGCGACGACTCGTGCGACAACGCGATCCTGGTCGCCAGCCTGGACAGGATCCGGTTGGCCAGCCCGACCACGGTCGTCTGCTCGTGCATCACCAGCGGGCGGCGGATCAGCTTGGCCGCCACGCCGATCGGGACCGCCACGTAGCCCCCGGTCGACAACACCACGTCGGGAAGGTAGCGGGCCGCGTGCCCCACCGCCTGAAGCACCCCGATGGGAATGCGGAACACGTCGGCGATGTTCGTGCCCAGCTCTTTGAGGTTGGGGCGGCGGCGCAGCTTGCCTGTGGTGATCGCCTTGAACGGGATGCCGTGCTCGGCGGTGATCCTGGCCTCGAGACCGTTGGCCGTGCCCACCCAGAGCACGTCGTGCGGCACCTGACGTCGCTGAACGGCCGACAGGGTCGTCAGAGCCGGATAGGTGTGACCACCGGTGCCGCCGCCGGTGATCAACAGTCGCAGGGTTCGTGACATGCGATCAGACTAGAGCCGCGCAGCGGAAACCCGTGTGCCCGGAGGCGGAGTCAGGAGTGTTGGAGGTGCGGGCGGCGACGCGGTAGCGGTTGCAGTAGGAGTCGTGGCACATGTACGACCCGCCGCGGATCACCTTGGCGCCGCCCTCGGCCGGCCCCGTGGGGTTGTCGGCGGACGCCTCCCACGTCGTGCCCCACCAGTCGGCCGTCCACTCCCACACGTTGCCCGAGACGTTGTAGAGGCCGTAGCCGTTGGGCTGGAACGACTTGACCGGCACCGTCCCCTTGCTCGGCGCAGTCGGGAAACGGCCCTGCCAGATGTTGCACCGCTGCCGGCCCTTGGGCGCCAGCTCGTCGCCCCACGGGTATTTCCTGCGCTCCAGCCCGCCGCGCGCCGCCATCTCCCACTCCGCCTCGGTCGGCAGCCGCTTGCCCGCCCACGTGGCGTAGGTGTTGGCGTCGTTCCACGACACGTGCACCACGGGATGGTTCTGCCGGTCGCCGATCGTGGAGCCGGGCCCCTCGGGCGAGCGCCACGTGGCCCCCTCGACCCC
>NZ_SMLD01000202.1:0-15579 GCF_004352805.1 Nonomuraea mesophila | reverse complement strand
GGCGTGGTGGCGGCCGTGGCGGTGGCGGGGGTGAGGTCGTCGAGGGCGCCGACGCGGGCGGCGAGCCGGAGCAGGCGCCGTACCTTCTCGTCGACCGCCGCCTCCGGCACGCGCCCGTCGCGCACCGCCGCGACCAGCGCGTCCCCCCACGGCCCGTCCGGTCCTGGCATCGCCAGGTCCTGCCTGGCCAGCGCGGCCGGCACGGTCGAGCGCGCGGCCCACCAGTCGGACACCACCACCCCGTCGAACCCCCACTCGCCGCACAGCGGCTCGGCCAGCAGCGGGTTCTCCGTCATGGTGGCGCCGTTGACCGCGTTGTACGCCGACATCACCACCCAGGCCCCCGCCTCCACCACGGCCTTCTCGAACGCCGCCAGGTACAGCTCCCGCAGGGCCCGCTCGCCCACCACGACGTCGGCGGTGAAGCGTTCGGTCTCGAAGTCGTTGCCCACGTAGTGCTTGGGGGTCGCGGCGACGCCGAGGCTCTGGACGCCGCGCACGTACGCCGCCGCCAGGTCGGCCGTCAGCAGCGGGTCCTCGGAGTAGGCCTCGAAGTGCCGTCCTCCGAGCGGGCTGCGGTGCAGGTTGATCGTCGGCCCGAGCACGACGTGGGCACCCTTGCGCCGCGCTTCGGCGGCCAGCACGGTCCCGTACGCGCGGGCGGTGGCGAGGTCCCAGGTGGCGGCGAGCGCGGTGGCGGACGGCAGGTTGACGGCGGGGTCGCGTTCGTCCCAGGTGACGCCGCGGATGCCGGACGGCCCGTCGGACAGCACCATGGCACGCAGCCCGATGTCCGGGTCGGCGTGGGTGCTCCACATGTCCGCGCCGGTCAGCAGGCGGACCTTGCGCTCCAGGGTGAGCTTGTCGAGGAGCTGGTCGATCTGGTGGTGCACGGAATGCCTCCCGCCGCTCATACGTATGAGCGCATCTGCCTGATGGGTTGATCCGGGACGCTAAGCACAGAACGCCCGCCCGTCAAGGGGGCACGAAAAGTTCCGGTCACACCCTTGACGCCTGGCCGTAACGTCCCTACCGTCCCTGTTCATACGTAGAAGCAACCGGCCCTTCCCCGTCCCGGCCGGCTTGCGCATACGTATGCGCACCCCCTGGAGACACACATGGCAACAAGAGGACTCCTGGTCGCCGTCGTGATGGTGCTCGCCACCGCGTGCACGGCGGGCGTTCAGAGCCCGCAGGCCGGCGGCGCCCGTACGGACACCATCGTCTTCGGCAAGACCGACGCCGGCACGACGTACGTCCGCAACTACAACGTCGTCGGCCCCGCGACGCAGAAGACCACCAACGCGGAGATGATCTACGAGCCGCTGGTCCGCATCGACTACAGCGACGGCGGCACGGTCAAGCCGTGGCTGGCCGAGAGCTTCGAGTTCGACAAGACGGGCACCCGGCTGACGTTCGAGGTGCGCCAGGGGGTGACCTTCTCCGACGGCGCGCCGCTGACCGTCGACGACGTCGTGTTCTCCCTGCGCCTGCCCCTGGAGAACCCGGACTTCAACCTGGCCGGCACCACGTACGAGGACGTGGTGAAGGTGGACGGGTCGACGGTCGCGGTCACGTTCGCCAAACCGGGCTTCAGCGAGATCAACCAGTTCGCCTCGTCGTCGCTGCCGATGGTGCCGAAGAAGATCTGGGAGAAACAGGACCTCAACGCCTGGACCAACCCCGACCCCGTGGGCACCGGCCCGTTCGTGCTGGAGTCGTTCGCCGCCCAGCAGATCACGCTGCGCGCCCGCGACGACTACTGGGGCGGCAAGCTGCCCATGAAACACCTGAAGATCATCCCCACCAACCAGGACGCGGTGAAGGCGCAGCTGCTGCGCGGCGAGGTCGACTGGGCGATCCAGTCGTGGCCGGGGGCCGAGCAGGAGTACGTCGCCAAGGACCCGCAGAAGCACCTCTACCAGCTGTACGCCACCGGCGGCGCGTACTCGATGCTCTACAACACCGCCAAACCGCCCTTCGACGACGTCCACGTGCGCCGCGCCCTGGCGATGACGATCCCGCGCGGCGACATCGTCACCACGCTCAACCGGCCCGGCACCGAGGCCGGCCCCACCGGCCTGGTCGACCTGGTCTACCGGGACTGGATCAAGCCGGAATACCGCGGCAAGGTGCAGCAGGTCGACGCCGAGGGAGCCAGGCGCGAGCTGGCGGAGGGCGGCTGGACGGTCACCGACGGCAAACTGGTCAAGGACGGCAAGTCGTACACGCCCCGCCTCTCCTTCAACCAGGACTTCGGCTGGGCACCCTACGCCGACATCATGATCAATAGCTGGGAGTCGGCGCTCGGCCTGCAGGTCAGGTCCGCCGGAGCCCCCGGCGCCAACCTGTACGAGAGCCAGCAGCTCGGCAAGTTCGACCTGACGATCGCCACCACCGGCGGCGCCGGCGTGAGCGGCGTCTACAGCATGCTGGCCGGCCGCGCCGTCAAGCCCGTCGGGAAGAAGGCCGTCACCAACCTGGGCCGCTGGAAGGACGCGAAAACCGACGCGGTGCTGGCCGAACTGCTGGGCACCTCCGACGTGGGGCGGCTCAAGCAGCTCGCCCAGGACATGCAGACCATCGTCGTGGACCAGGTGCCCTTCAGCCCGATCTACAACTCGTACTGGTTCGTGGCGATCAACGCCGGACGGTGGACGGGCTGGCCCACTCCCGACAAGTTCACGTATGTGCCGTTCCCCAACCTCGGGCCCGACACCACGATGACGCTGATGAACCTCAAGCGTGCCGCCCCATGACCGGCGGGCGCTTCCTGGCCAGGCGGCTCGGCTTCTACGCCGCGGCCGTGTGGTCGGCCGTCACCCTGAACTTCCTCATCCCGCGCCTCATGCCGGGCGACCCGTCGCTGGCGATCATCGAGGAGCTGGAGCGGGTCAGCGGCCAGTCGCTGCCGCCGCGCACGCTGGAGTCGATCCAGCGCCTGTTCGGCGACCCGAGCGCCAACCTCGGCTCGCAGTACCTCGACTACCTGGCCCAGCTCGCCCGGCTCGACCTGGGCGTGTCGATCAGGAACTTCCCCATCCCGGTCAGCGACCTGGTCTGGCAGGGCCTGCCGTGGACGCTGCTGCTGGTCGGCAGCACCACCGTGGTGGCGTTCGCGGTCGGCACCGGGCTCGGCGTGATCGCCGGATGGCGGGCCGGCGGCCGGTTCGACTCGATCGTCAGCCCGCTGACCACGTTCGTGTCGTCGGTGCCGTACTTCTGGGTGGCGCTGCTGGCGTTGTGGGCGTTCGGGTTCCTGCTCGGCTGGTTCCCGCTGGCCGGCGGCTACGACCCTGACCTGCCCGTCGGGTTCAACGTGCCGTTCATGCTGAGCGTCCTGCACTACGGCGCCCTGCCCGCCGCGACGATCGTGTTCTCGGCGTTCGGCGGCTGGCTGCTCGGCATGCGCAACATGACCGTGACGACCGTGCGCGAGGACTACGTGCTGCTCGGCCTGGCCAAGGGCCTGTCACCGCGCCGGGTCATGCTCCGGTACGCCGCACGCAACGCCATGTTGCCGAACTTCACCGGCTTCGCCCTCGCGCTCGGCGGGGTCGTCGGCGGCGCGCTGCTGACCGAGATCGTCTTCAGCTACCCCGGCATCGGCTACCTGCTGTTCATCTCCCTTCAGCAGCGCGACTACCCGGTGATGCAGGGCGTCTTCTTCCTCATCACGCTCACCGTGCTCGTCGCCAACCTCGCGGCGGACTCGGTGTACGCGCTGCTCGACCCGCGCATCAGGGAGCGCGCATGAAAGTACGCGCAGGCTCGGCGATCATCGCCTTCTTCGCGCTGGTCGCGATCTTCGGCGGCTGGTTCAGCGAGACCGTGCTGGGCCTCGACCCGAGAGCCAACGACATCCAGGCCATCGCCCAGCCGCCGTCGGCCGAGCACCTGCTCGGCACCACCCAGTTCGGGCAGGACGTGCTGGCCCAGGTGATCGCGGGCGCGAGCGGCTCGATGTTCGTGGGCTTCCTCGCCGCCGCGATCGGCACGGCGCTGGCGGTGCTGGTCGGCGTGACCGCCGGCTACTTCGGCGGCGGCGTGGACGGCGTGCTGAACTTCCTGACGAACCTCTTCCTCGTCATGCCCGTGCTGCCGCTCATCTTCGTCGTGGCCGGCTACCTGCAGGGCACCGGCCTGTGGACGATCGCACTGATCATCGGGCTGTTCGGCTGGGCGGGTGGCGCCCGTACGCTGCGGGCCCAGGCCATGAGCGTGGCGGGCCGCGACTTCGTCCGCGCCATGCGGCTGCTCGGCGAGAACAACCGCCGGCTCGCCTTCTTCGAGGTGCTGCCGCACATGACCGGGCTGATCGCCTCGATGTTCCTGCACGCGCTGATCGGCGCGGTGCTGGCCGAGGCGGGGCTGGCCTTTCTCGGGATCTCCGACTCCGGGGCCATCAGCTGGGGCACCATGATCCAGGCGGCCCAGCAGCAGAGCGCGGTGCTGCGCGGGTTGTGGTGGTGGTTCGTGCCGCCGGGGTTGTGCATCGCGCTCATCGGCACGGCGGCGGCGCTGGTCAACTTCGGCGTGGACGAGGTGGCCAACCCCAAACTCCGGGTCGTCAGGACCCGCCGGCGGCCACGGATCGCGAGGAGCGAGGCGGTATGACCTCCCAGACACAGGAACAGGCGCCGGCCATCCCGGCCGCGCACCGCGCGGTGCTGGAGGTGGAGGGCCTCAGCGTGGAGTACGCCGGCGAGGTGCGGGCGTGCGTGGACGTGTCGTTCACGCTGCGCCGCGGCGAGATCCTGGGCGTGGCCGGCGAGTCGGGATCGGGCAAGTCCACCCTGATCACCGCGCTGACCCGGCTCCAGCGCCCGCCCGCCCTCACCACAGCCGGCCGCATCCTCTACCACGGCCGCGACGGCGGCCCGCCCGTCGACCTCGTGGCACTCGACGACAGGTCCCTGCGGGAGCTGCGCTGGACGAGCCTGTCCATCGTCCTGCAGAGCGCGATGGACGCGCTCAACCCCGTGATGCGGCTCGGCGCCCAGTTCGCCGACGCGCTGCGCGCCCACGACCGGCGGATGAGCAAGAAGGAGGCCTGGCGGCGGGCCGCGGAACTGCTGGCCATGGTCGGCATCTCCGCCGACCGGGTGCGCGGCTACCCCCACCAGCTCTCCGGCGGCATGCGGCAGCGCGCGGCCATCGCGCTCGCCCTGGCCTGCCGGCCCGACCTGGTCGTCATGGACGAGCCGACCACCGCCGTGGACGTGGTCATGCAGCGCCAGATCCTCTCCCAGGTGCTGCGGCTGCGCGACGAGCTCGGCTTCGCCGTCGTCTTCGTCACCCACGACCTGTCGCTGCTGCTGGAGGTGGCCGACCGCATCGCCATCATGTACGCCGGCCGCATCGTCGAGATCGGCACCGCGCGGGCACTCTACACCGATCCGAAACACCCCTACACGAGGGGCCTGCGGGACTCGTTCCCGCCGCTGCACGCCCCGCTGCGCCCGCTGACCGGCATCCCCGGCAGCCCGCCCGACCTGCGCAGGCCACCGCCGGGCTGCCCGTTCCACCCGCGCTGCCCCGAACGTTTCGACGGTTGCGACCGCACCCTGCCCGAGCTCGTCACGACCGGCGGGCACGAGGTCGCCTGCCTGCTCTACCCTGCTGGAGGTGAACGATCATGAGCGAGCCTGTGCTCGAGGCGCGTGACGTCGCCAAGCACTTCCCCGTCGGCAGGCGCGGCGTCGTGCGGGCCGTGGAGGACGCCACGCTGGCGCTGCTGCCCGGACGCATCGTGGCGCTGGTGGGGGAGAGCGGCAGCGGCAAGACCACGCTGGCCCGCGTGCTGGCCCGCTTCTACCCGCCCACCAGCGGCGAGGTCCTGCTGCACGGCCGTCCCGCCGGCCGCCGCGGCTACCACGGCGACGTCCAGCTGATCTTCCAGGACCCGTTCGGGTCGCTGAACCCGCTGCACCGCGTCCGCTACAACCTCGAACGTGCCCTGCGCCTGCACCACCGCACCCGCGACCGGGCAGAGCTCGAACGACAGGTGCTGGAGCTGCTCGAACGGGTCAGCCTCAGCCCCGCGGCCGACTTCGTCGACAAGTTCCCCCACGAGCTGTCCGGCGGCCAGCGCCAGCGGGTCGTCATCGCCCGCGCGCTCGCCGTACGGCCGAAGGTGCTGCTCGGCGACGAGCCCATCTCGATGCTGGACGTGTCGATCCGGCTCGACATGCTTAACCTGCTGGCCCGGCTGCGCGACGAGGACGGGCTGGCGCTGCTCTACATCACGCACGACATCGCCAGCGCCCGCTACCTCTGCGACGACATCGTCGTCATGTACGCCGGGCGCATGATCGAGGGCGGGCCGAAGGAAGAGGTGATCGCCCGGCCCCGGCACCCGTACACGAAGCTGCTCATCGAGTCGTCGCCCGACCCCGGACGCGGCGAGGACGACCGGGCGGTGCTGTTCGACGGGGCCGACGAGCTGGGGGAGCCGCCGAGCCTGGTGAGCCCGCCCGCCGGATGCCGTTTCCACCCGCGCTGCCCGTTCGCGATGCCGGAGTGCGAGCCGAGCCCGCCGCCGCGCACCGACCTCGGCGGCGGGCACTGGGCGCACTGCTGGCTGCACCAGAAGGGCCGGGCCGGCGAACTGGAGTCCACCACCCACGCGGCCGCTCTGGCCTCACGAGCCGCCGCCGCCGCCGAAGCCGCCGGCGCCGCCGGCGCCGGTAAGGAGGAAGGGCCATGACGTCCAAACGCCGCGGGCAGGCCCCGCGCCAGTCCGACGTGGCCCGGCTGGCCGGGGTGTCGCAGTCGGCCGTGTCCCGCGTGATCAGCGGGGACGTGGACGCCGCGCGCATCCCCGAGGAGACCCGCCAGCGGGTGCTCGCGGCGATCAAGGAGCTCGGGTACGTCCCCAACGCGTCCGCGCGCAACCTGCGCAACAAGCGCAACCGCCTCATCGGCGTGCACACCTTCGAGGCGGTCTTCCCGCACGCCCGCACCGACTTCTACTTCGAGTTCCTGCTGGGCATCGAGGAGCGGGCCGAGCAGACCGGCTTCGACCTGGTGCTGTTCACCTCGACGGGGGCGGGCGACGGGCGGCGCAGGGTCTACCGCGACGGCACCAACCGGCTCAACCTGGCCGACGGCAGCGTGCTGCTCGGCGTCTCCACCGACCGGGCGGAGCTGGCCAGGTTGTGGAACGACGGCTACCCGTTCGTGCACATCGGCCGCAGGGAGGTGCCGGGCGCGCAGATCCCGTGCGTGATCCCCGACTACCGCGGCGCCGCCATCGGCATCGTCGACAAGCTGGCCGGGCACGGCCACCGCCGCTTCGCCTACCTGCGCGAGCCCATGGAGATGGAGCCGTACGCCGACCGGCGCGACGGCTACCGCGAGGCCGTGGAGCGGCTCGGCCTGACCGACAGGTCGCCCGGTTTCCGCGGCGAGAGCGGCCTGACCGGCGACTGGATCGACGAACTGGTCCGCGGCGGCGAGACGGCCGTGGTGGCCGAGAGCGTCCGGCTGGCCGAGCGACTGCTCGCCGGGCTCAGGGAGCGCGGCGTGCGGGTGCCGCAGGACATCTCCGTCGCCGTGCTCGAAGCCACCTGGCAGGGCACCTCCGTCCAGTGGGACTCCCTGGAGATCCCGCGCGTCGCGATCGGCCGCATCGCCGTCGACCGGGTCATCGACATGCTCGACCACCCCGACGAGCCGCCCGAGAGCCTGCTCGTGCCCTGCCCGATCGTCCCCGGCACGACCGTCGCCGCCGCCCGCGAGGAGCGGCCCTAGACCGTGACGACCAGCTCACCCCGGGCCGCGCCGCGACCCGGCGACGGCCCCTGCCTTCTCATCCACACATAAAGGAGCCCACGGGGAATGACGGAACTCCGCACTGACGTGCTCATCGTCGGCGGCGGCCTGGGAGGCGTCGCGGCGGCGCTCACAGCCGCGAAGCTCGGCCGCAACGTGATCATCACCGAGCCCACCGACTGGCTGGGCGGCCAGCTGACCGCCCAGGCCGTGCCGCCGGACGAGCACGCCTGGATCGAGCGGGAGTTCGCGCCGCCGGGCTACGCCGACCTGCGCCGCCGGGTGCGCGACTACTACCGGCGCAACTACCCGGTCCGTCCCGGCGCGGGCCCTCTGACGGACCCCGGGCTCGGCATCGTCAGCAGGATGAACCACGAGCCGCGCGTGGCCGTCGCCGTGCTCGACGAGATGCTCGCCCCCTGGCGGGCGGCGGGCCTGATCACCGTGCTGCTCCGGCACGAGCCGGTCGCCGCCTGGACGAGCGGCGACCGGGTCGACGCCGTCACGCTGCGCGACCTGGAGACGGGCGGCGAGCTGACCGTGGCGGCGCCGTACGTGGTCGACGCGACCGAGCTGGGCGACCTGCTGGAGCTCGCGCACGTGGAGCACGTCGTCGGGGCGGAGGGGCGCGACACGACCGGCGAGCCGCACGCCCCCGACACGGCGAACCCGCTCGACCAGCAGGCCATCTCGTGGTGCTTCGCGCTGGAGCACCGGCCGGGTGAGGAGCACGTCATCGACCGGCCCGCCGGATACGAGCACTGGCGGGACACCGTGGCGCCGTTCTGGCCGGGGCCGCAGCTGTCGTGGACGGACGTCGTGCCGATCACGCTCGAACGGCGCGAATGGCGGCTGTTCGGCGACGGGACCGGGCACTTCGACCTGTGGCAGTTCCGCCGCATCCTGGCGGGCGAGCAGTTCACCGGCCTGCCCGACCTGACCATGGTGAACTGGCCGCAGATCGACTACTGGGAGAGCCCGCTGCTCGGCGCCGACCCCGCCGTCGCCCTCGCGGGCAGCAGGGAACTGTCGCTGTCGTTCCTGTACTGGATGCAGACCGAGGGCGGATATCCCGGGCTGCGGCTGCGGCCCGACGTGACCGGCACCCGCGACGGGCTGGCAAAGACCCCCTACATCCGCGAGTCGCGCCGCATCGCCGCCGAGTTCACCGTCGTGGAGCAGCACGTCGGCGTGCAGGCCAGGCCGCAGGGCGCGGGCAGCGAGGTCTTCCACGACAGCGTGGGGATCGGCCGCTACCGCATCGACCTGCATCCCAGCACCGCGGGGCGCACCTACGTCGACATCGAGGCGTACCCCTTCCAGATCCCGCTCGGGGCGCTCATCCCCGTGCGCGTCGACAACCTGCTGCCCGCCAACAAGAACATCGGCACCACCCACATCACCAACGGCTGCTACCGGCTGCACCCCGTCGAGTGGGCCATCGGCGAGGCCGTGGGCGCGCTCGCGGGCTTCTGCCTGGAGCGCGACCTGCCGCCGCGCAAGGTCCGCTCCGACGCCGCTCACCTGTCGGACTACCAGCACCTGCTGAGCGACACGCTCGGAGCCACGCTCGCCTGGCCGGAAGAGATCCGTACCCATCGAGAGTAGGAGCCCATGTCCCGCTTAAGCGCCACCGTCACCGCCCTCGTCCTCGGCCTGACCGCCCTGATCCCCCTCCAGCCCGCCACCGCCTCCACCGCGTCCGACTCCATCGACACCGCCGCCGCCGGGGAGTCGTTCATCGACCGTTTCGACGGCGCGCTCGACACCAGCCGCTGGTACGTCTCCGACGGCTGGAACAACGGCGACCACCAGAACTGCCAGTTCAACAAGAACAACGTACGGGTGGAGGGCGGAGCGCTCACCATCACCTTCGACGACAAGGCGTACGGGGAGCGCGACTACTCGTGCGCCGAGGTGCAGTCGCGTGCCCGGCTGAGCTACGGCACGTTCGAGACGAGGATGAAGGCGGGCAAGGGCAGCGGCCTGAACTCCGCCTTCTTCTCCTACATCGGCCCGGTGCACGACCAGCCGTGGGATGAGATCGACTTCGAGGTGCTCGGCAAGGACACCACCAAGGTCGAGGTGAACTCGTGGGTCAACGGCACCTCCTCCGGCGGCTTCCCGGTCGCGCTGCCCGCCGACTCGGCCTCCGCCTACGTCGACTTCGCGTACGTGTGGGAGCCGGGCCGGCTGCGCTTCTTCGTCAACGGCACGCTCGTCAAGACCCTGACCGGCGGCCAGGTGCCCACCCACGAGCAGCTCCTGTACGCCCAGATCTGGGGCAGCGACACGCTGACCGGCTGGATGGGCCCCTTCACCTACCCCGGTCACCCCGTCGAGGCGTCCTACGACCACATCGCCTACACCAAACTCGGTGACCCGTGCCAGTTCACCGGCTCGGTCGCCTGCTCGGTCACCACGTCGTTCGTCGACGACTTCGACACCCTCGACACCTCCCGCTGGTACGTCTCCGACGGCTGGAACAACGGCGCCCAGCAGAACTGCACCTGGGCCCGCGACCAGGTCACCGCCTCCGGAGGCACGCTGAACCTGTCGTTCACCAAGAAGGCGGCCGGCGACCGGCAGTACGCCTGCGCCGAGGTGCAGACCCGCCAGCGGCTGGGGCACGGCACGTACGAGGCCCGCCTGAAAGGGGTCACCGGGTCGGGCCTGATGTCGGCGATGTTCACGTACGTCACCGGCGAGGCCATCGACATCAAGGTCATGGGCCGCGACCCGAGCAAGGTCAAGCTCGTGGCCTGGGACGACGGCACGCCGCTGGGGGAGACGCTGGCGCCGATCCCCGACGGGTTCGTGGACGTGGGCATGGTGTGGTCGGAAAGCAAGATCGACTACTACGTCAACGGCACGAAGGTGCACTCCATCACGGACGCGGCCCGGCTGCCCGAGCTCGACGCCAACCTGTTCCTCAACGTGTGGGGGAGCGACACGCTGACCGAGCACATGGGCCCGTTCGAGGACCCGGGTAAGGCGCTCACGTTCCAGGTGGACCGGGTCGCCTACACCGCGCCCGGCGACCCCTGCCCGTTCGACGGCTCCATCGCCTGCACCTGACCCTCGCACCCCGAGCCCGCGGGCCGTCCTTGACGCCCCGCGGGCTCACACCTGTCACGTCAACCTGCCCGGGGGTACGTTCGGCGACGGCGGGCCGGCGTGCGTGTCACCGTCCGGGTCGGCGGGTGACGCGCACGCGCCACCGGTCCGGCCCGCAGTCCAGGTACGCGAAGCCGAGGTCCGGGTCGCCGGCCGCCAGCGCGGCGCAGAGCGCGGCGGGGTCGGTGCGCGCGCACAGGTTGAGCCGTTCCCCCAGGGGCAGCGTTGTCCCCGTGTCCATGTTTCCTTCCTCAACCACGTGCGTGGCCGGTGCCGTGGAACTCCGAAGTCGGCGCGTCGTCCTCCTGGTCGTCGGAGGGCGCCGCGTGCCAGGTCGGTGGGAGGAGGGCGGTGTCCATGCGCCGCAGCTCGTCGCGGTGCAGCGCGCTCAGCCGCCCCAGGACGCGTTCCCCCTCGCGGGTCAGCGTCACCCGCACCGCCCGGCCGTCGCTGGGGTGGGCGTCCCGGCGTACGAGCCCCTGGCCCTGCGCGCGGCTGACCAGCTCGACCACGCTGTGGTGGCGCAGCAGCAGCCGGTCGGCCAGCTCCCGCACGGTGGCCCAGTCGCGCCCCGGGAACCCCTTCAGCGCCAGGAGCAGCTGGTACTGCTGCGGCGTGAGACCGGCGGCGCGCACCGCCTCCTCGCTGAAGCGCAGGTAGCTGCGGATGCCGAAGCGGAACCGGGCCAGCGCCTCGAAGTCCTGCTTCGTCAGGGGGGTGCCGTCCGCTGCCTGGTCCTCCATCGCCTCGCCGTCCTCCTGTGAAACGTACCCGTGGACTCCAGTTTATATCGTGTTACGATAGAAATCGTCCAGAAGGGTGATGGATCGCACCTGGTTCCCCCGGAGGTGTGTCGTGCTCGACGACTACGAACGTGAAGCGTTGCGCGATATCCAGCGCCGGTTGCGGGCCGACGACCCCGGCTTCGCGAAGTCCTTCGGCACCGGCACCCGGCGGCTACGCCCGGCTCCGGCGCCCGACCTGTCGAGACGGGCCTACACCGTCATGCTCGTCGTCAGCTCGGGGTTCGGCGTGATCCTGCTGCTGGCCGGATCGCCGTTCCTCGCCCTGCTGTTCACCGTGCTGGCCGCGTGGGCGTGGTGGGCACGCGCGCAGCGCGAGGAGGGCGACCGCCAGGAGTCGTGACCCGGGCGCGCGGGCCGCCGGGGCGAGGTCTGGCGCGGGCGGGGGATGGGTATTCCCTTCGCGGTGTCTGGCAGCCTTGTGCTGTCCTGTCCCCGACCGAACGGAGCCCGGTGGCGCTTCCCCCATCCCCCAGCAGATCGAGCGGGCTCGTCACCGCGGCCCTGGCCTTCAGCGGCATGGTGGTGTCGATGATGTTCACCCTGATGGTGCCCATCATCCCCGACCTGCCGCGGTTGTTGTCGGCCTCGGCGGAGGACGCGTCCTGGGTCATCACCTCCACGCTGCTGTCCTCGGCGGTGTTCACGCCGGTGAGCGGGCGACTGGGCGACATGTACGGCAAGCGCCGCATGATGGTGATCAGCCTCGCCCTGATGGTCATCGGATCGGCGATCTGCGTCTTCACCAGCGCCCTGCCCCTCGTGGTGCTCGGCCGTACGCTCCAGGGCTGCGCGGTCGGCGTGATCCCGCTCGGCATCAGCATCATGCGCGACCTGCTGCCGCCCGGGCGGCTGGGCTCGGCCATGGCCCTGATGAGCGCGACGCTGGGCGCGGGCGGCGCGATCGGGCTGCCGGTCGGCGCCGTCGTCGCACAGTACGCCGACTGGCACATGCTCTTCCTGGTGGCCGCCGCGATGGGCGCGACGGGCCTGGTCCTGACCCTCACGATCGTGCCCGACTCGTCGCTGCGCGCGGGGGGACGCTTCGACTTCCCCGGCGTGGCGGGCCTGTCGGCCGGCCTGGTGTGCTTCCTGCTGCCCATCAGCAAGGGCGGCAGCTGGGGCTGGACGAGCCCGCTCACCCTGGGGCTGTTCGCCGCGGCGGCCGTCATCTTCGCCGTCTGGGCGTTCGTGGAGCTGCGGGTCGCCAACCCCCTGGTCGACCTGCGGACCACCACCCGGCGTCAGGTGCTGCTCACCAACCTGGCCTCCATCGCGTTCGGATTCGCCATGTTCGGCACCCAGCTCGTCTTCCCGCAGGTGCTCCAGGCCCCGCCCGCCTCCGGGTACGGGCTCGGGCTCTCCCTGTTCGAGGCCGGGCTCTGCATGGCGGTGGGCGGCGGCATGATGATCCTGCTCTCGCCCGTCTCGGCCCGCATCACCGGCGCCTACGGCCCCAAGGTGACGCTCATCCTCGGCGCCCTGCTCGCCGTCGCGGGCTACGCCGGCGCGCTGGCCCTGATGACGGAGGTCTGGCACGTCGCGCTGGCCGCGACCGTCGTCTCCGCGGGGGCCGGCCTCGGTTACGCCGCGATGCCGGCCTCGATCATGAGCGCGGTCCCCGTCTCGGAGACGGCCGCGGCCAACGGGTTCAACTCGCTGATGCGCTCCATCGGCACGGCGACGGCCAGCGCGGTGATCAGCACCGTGCTGGCCGCGCACACCGTGCGGCTGGGCGCCGCCGCGCTGCCCACGCGGGACGGTCTGCGCTACGCCCTGCTCATCTCGGTGGCCGCGGGGGTCGCCGGGATGGTCATCTCCGTGTTCCTGCCGCGCCGCCGGCCCTCCCGCCCGGACGCCGGCCCCGGACGTGTGGTGCGGCGTACGTCCGGCGTGCAGGCGCCGTCATGACTCCGGGGACGGCCGCGCGGCCGTCCCCCGGGACAGGCGGGCGCGCAGTCGGCCGAGGACCGGCGGCCCGCCCGCGAAGCACCACAGCGCTATCACCGGGTCGCAGATGGCGCAGCCGAAGGAGGAGTCGCCGGCGAAGGGCAGGAGAGGGCTGCCCTGCAGGTGGTGCAGCACGTCCCAGGCGGTGTGCAGCAGCCAGCCGATGCCGATGAACGTCCAGCTCTCCAGCCCCCGGTAGGCGACGTAGCTCATGACGATCGGCAGCACGAACTCCGCGGGACCGAGCCCGCCGCCGCTGAGGTAGGCGGCTCCCGCGCCGGCGAGCACCACGGCGTGGAACGCATCGCCGCGCAGGCCGGGTTCGGGTCGGCCACCGCCTTCAGGGAGAGGTTCAAGCGCGTCGCCGGCGTCACGCCCCGGTCCTACCGTTCCTCGTTCAAGGACCGGGTGGGGGCGCCGAGCGGTCGTCTATCCGCAGGCGTCGGTGAGCCAGGCGCGATAGTCCTTCGTGAAGTTCGTCATCACGCTCTTCGGCGCCTGGGCCAGCACCTCCCGCCAGCGGCTCACGTTGCCGCTCCAGGAGGGCGGCGGCTCCGCCCAGCTCACGCTGTCGGTCCAGCGCGCCTCGGAGCCCTTGAGCAGGCCGGGGTGGCGCTTGGCGAGCTCGGCCTGGATCCAGGAGTCCTGAGAGTAGACGAGGATGCGTTGCGAGGCCTGGCGTTCCCTGATCGGGTCGGAGATCTCCGTCCACGCGGCCGTCGCGTAGGCAGGGTCGGAGAGCACGGCTCTGGCCTCGGGCTTGACCTCCATCAGAGCGACCAGGCCGGCTGAGCGCACGTGGTCGAGCCACTGCCGCAGCGTGTGCACCTGTTCCCCCGCGTACGGGCCGCGTGCGATGCGGCGGTCGCGCAGGTTGTCGCTTCCTGCCGCCCACCACAGGTCGGTGATGTTCTTCCTGGTGCCCGTCAACCCGTTGGTCGTGGTGTTGTGCCACATGACGGCCTTGGTGCCGTGCCGGGTGAGCTGCACGTCGCCTTCCACCCCGTCGGCGCCCCATCCCTTCTGGGCGTTCACGGCGCGGGCGTTGTTGGGCTGGCGGATCTGGTCGCGTTCCCAGGGGTTCGGCCCTGAAGGATAGCCGCCGTGCCCGAAGACCAGCGGGCAGGGGGCCGCGCCGGCCGTCGTCGCCTGGGAGTGCGCCACGGGCGGCGTGCCCGTCAGGGCGATCGCGGCCACCGAGGTCACGATCGCGGCCTTCGTCCTGATCAGCATGAGGAAGGTGACTCCGTCCGTCGGTTCGGCCAGGGGGATGATCCGCACGGGCAGAGTATGGGCGGAACAAGAGCCGATCAAGGGCGTGCGCGCGGCGAGGGTCGTCGTTCGGGGGGTAAAAACCCGGTCAGAAGCGTTCTGAACGGGCACAGGCGACGAAGGCGGGGTGTTGTGGCAGGGGAGACGGGCACACAACGGTCCCGTCAGCGGCACGACCACGGAGGTCACCATGTCTCTGCTGCACTACTTCGGCATCGCGCGTCTGCCAGTGCCTAATCCAGACCTATATCCGGACAGTTCCGGCGCGAGTGCCCGCCGCCGTCGGCGGCGGCGCCGGTGAGCCGATCGCCGACTCCAGAAGCATCCGACCGGACACTTTCCGGCCGGATGTTTCGTTTCTCCGCCCGGACCTCGTCGTGGTCTCCGCCCGGACCCCGATGCCCGCCTCCGTCAGCGCGCCGACCAGCGGCCTGCCGATCCCTCCGGTCGCCCCGGTCACCAGCACGTGTCCCATCAAGCTCTCCCGAGGGGACCGTCGCCTTTAGGCGATGGGGGAATCGGGAGCGGGAGGGTCGCCAAGGCCCGAGCGTGCAGTGACCTTCCCGGTCTGCGCATCAGGAATCTCCGTTCGTCGCGTATTAGATGTGTGGCACTGTGATAATGATCGTGTGACTCGTCAGGTGCGCCTTCCCCCGGTGCG
>NZ_SMLD01000201.1:0-15716 GCF_004352805.1 Nonomuraea mesophila | reverse complement strand
ACGCCGCGGTGGTCGCCCCCTCCCCCACGGCTCGCGGGGGAGGGCGGGCCGTTCGCCCCGCCCTTCCCCCTCCTACCGAACGGAGACGTCTTCGTGCTGCCCGACCTCCTGGCCTACGGCGTCCGGAATCTGCCCGGCGTACGACGCTGCGGCGCCGCATCCGGCTGCTGGTCGCCGCGACCATCACCTGCAACGTGATCGAAGCAGCGGTGGCCATCACCGCCGGCACCATCGCCTCCTCCGCCGCCCTCATCGGCTTCGGCCTCGACTCCATCGTCGAGGTGGCCTCGGCCGCCGCGGTGGCTTGGCAGTTCTCCGCCACCGACCACGAACGCCGGGAGAAGACCGCACTGCGCGTCATCGCGATTTCCTTTTTCGCGCTGGCCGCCTACGTCACCTTCGACGCCGTGCGCGCGCTGCTCGCTGCCGGCGAGGCTGAACACAAACACTCCACCCCCGGCCTGATCCTGGCTGCGCTGAGCCTGGTCATCATGCCGTTCCTGTCGTACGCGCAACGACGCGCCGGCCGCGAACCCGGCTCCGCCAGCGCGGTGGCCGACTCCAAGCAGACCCTGCCGTGCACCTACCTGTCCGGCGTGCTGCTGGTCGGGCTCGCGCTCAACAGCTTGTTCGGCTGGTCTTGGGCCGACCCCATTGCCGCCCCGGCCGCCGTCGCGGTCAGGGAAGGCCGCGAAGCCTGGCGCGGCGAGGCCTGCTGCGCCGTTCCCGCCGTCCCTGGGGCCGTCGGCACAGCCTTCGAGGCCGACGGCTGCTGCTCCACCGACCGGCAAAGCCCAGCGTGAAGTCCCGCACGCCGTGCCGGGTGACCCGCCCCGTGCCGCCCGTGAACGCCCCTGCGTTCGCGGTGCGATCGTGCACGGCGCGGCCGACGGTCTGCCGGCTCTCAACGGACGCGTTCTCGAACGGTATCGGCGTGCGCCAGGCTTGTGACCTTACGTCCTGCCCCGAAGCAGCTTCTAGCTGGTCGGAGCGGTGATGCAACGATGCCCGAGCGTTGGCTCGGCCGCGCCGGTCAGTCGATGCCTTCGACGATGCGGAAGTCGCGCTCGACGCCGTCGGGGAGGGCCACCAGCGCCTTCTGGTATGCCTCGCTCTCGTATGCCGCGACGGCCTGCTCAAAGCTGTCGAACTCGATCAGAACGACGCGTTGCGTGTTTCCGGCCTCGTGGGCGACGACTCGACCGCCACGGGACGGGAGGAGGGACAGGGTGCGCCCGCCTCCAGCCTGGACAGCCGGACCGGCCAGCTTGTCGTAGGCCATCAGCCTCTCAGCGTCGGAAATGGCGGGGTAGACACTGACCCAGTAGCCCTTGGCCATGGATACCTCCTGTGTTGGGCCGGACACGTCCGACTTCGCATTGACACTCAGATCGAATCGATCCTGGCGACCGGTACTGCGGCCGGCTGAATCGTCATATGCGCAGGTTAGGGCTTGATCTGCGGTCGAGGGAAAGACCGGTACGGGATAGACTCAGAACGGATCGTTATCAATCGGCAGGGAGGGCACGTGGCGCCGGACACGGTGAGCCTGCGGTACTTCCTGGTGCTGGCACAGGAGCTGAACTTCACCCGCGCGGCCGCACGGATCGGTATCGCACAGCCCGCGCTCAGCGCCCGGATGCGCCGATTGGAGGCGGAACTCGGTACGGCCCTGCTGATTCGCAACACGCGTAGCGTCGTATTGACCACGGCCGGTGCGGCTCTGGCGGAGTCCGCGCCGCCCGCGCTGGCGGCGCTGGACCGGGCATGGGACACCGCCCGGAGCGCGGCGGCCGGTGAACTGGGCACGCTCCGCATCGGATACAGCCTCAGCGCCGGGGCCGAGACGGTACCGGCCTTGGTGGACAGGCTGATTCGCGACAACAGCGGACTTGAGGTCGGCGCGGTTCCGATGGCGACACCGGAGATCTCCCCCGCGGTCGCCGACGGCCGCATCGATGCCGGGATCACCCGCGGTGAACAGCCGGGCCGTGGCGTGCACCGGCACCTGCTGCGGCGTGCGCGCATCGGGGTCCAGCTGGCGCAGCATCATCCGCTGGCCCAACACCCGGAGATCGAGATCGCCGACGCGGCCGCATACCCGTTGCGACTCCCGGACCGTGCGGCCAACCCCGTGATCCACGATCAGTTGTCCGCACTGTTCCGAGACACCCGACCACACCCTCGAATCCACACGCCCGCAGCTTCTTTCGACATGTCTCAGAGCGACCTGCGCGACGGGGTCACCCTCGCCCCGGCCGGAGAAGCCGCGGTCACGGCACTACCGGCCGGTCTCACCTGGCGACCGCTGCGGGGCGCGCCCAGCCTGACGATCCACCTGGTCCTCCCACGCGAGCAGTCGCCGCTTCACCGCCGCATTCGTGCCGTCGCCAGAACCCTGGCGCACGAGCTGCACTGGCTGTCGGACTGACGCACAAGAGGCCAAGCGAGACGGACGCCTGCGGTGGCGAGGCGGATCCGCGGCTTCACCGACGCCGAACCGGACAGGCGCGTCAGTTCGGGTGCCGCCGCAGCCACGCCACCGAGGATCGAACATCGCCGTCGGACCCTCGGCATGCTCCACGCCCGGCCATGAAGGAACGTCGTGCACCGCCTCGCGCAAGATCCTTCTCGCGCCAACCCGCCGTTCCTGGTATCTCCGACCTCGTGGGGTGCCGGTCATGTTCTGGCCCGGCCGGCCGGGCACACCGGCTACGTCATCACCGCGCTGACGGCCCAGGTGGCCACCACGGCCGTCCACCGCCGTGACGGCATCGACGCGTGCATCCGCTACCTCACCGACAACCTCGAGTATCTGAGCTACGACCAGGCGCCGGAGGCGGGATGACCGATCGCGACGAGTACTGGCGTTTCACCTGGCTTGGCAACACGCATGTCCGATAAATGTCCTACCTAGACCCTGGGTGCAGTTCCTGGGAACCCGCACCCTTGAGCGGAGGAAACAAACGAGTACCTACACAAGGAGCACGATGAGACCCACGCGAACGGCCGCAGCGATCCTGTCGGGACTCTGCATGGTCGGCGCCGCCCTGGCGTCTGCGGCGCCCGCATCTGCGGCGAAGACAGCCGAGAGGAACGAGGCCGGCATCGTTGCCGCCCAGGCCGCATCGTTCCGTCTCTACGTCAGGGGCAGTGGTCGCTGCCTGCTCAACAGCGGCGGCTCCATCAGCGGCACGTTCACCGGCAGTTGCACGACAGGGGGCAACCGTTATTGGTATGGAGTTGCGGACGTGGGGGGTGGCCGCATCGTCAACAGCGGGACAGGGCGCTGCCT
This sequence comes from Nonomuraea mesophila, assembly GCF_004352805.1. Classification (NCBI taxonomy): domain Bacteria; kingdom Bacillati; phylum Actinomycetota; class Actinomycetes; order Streptosporangiales; family Streptosporangiaceae; genus Nonomuraea; species Nonomuraea mesophila. The sequence goes on along the minus strand of NZ_SMLD01000201.1, from coordinate 12,421 downwards.
GACCGCCAGCTCCAACGGGAGCGTCTGGACGGCCCCGTGTAACGGGTCCGGTGCCCAGGTGTGGATGCGTACCGGTCTCGGCCTGGTCCAGAACTCCGGTCTAGGCAAGTGTCTGCAAGGGGCGACTGCGGGTGGAGGGGTCACCCTGAATCCCTGCAACCAGAGCAGCCTTTATCAGCAATGGGGTCAGTTCGACAACTGAGCTCCCAACCGATGCCCGGGTCTGTGTCTGTGAACGGGACGTAGGAACGTCACCGGAGGTCGCGCGGGTGCCGGAGTGCTCACCGGCGCGACCGTGTCCCCGACCTGCTCAGCTCATGGGATGAGCAGGTCTCTACCACGGTCCATCTCTTGCGGCCCTTTCCGGTGGTATCGAGGCTCATCAAGGCCATGAAAACACACTTCAGGGCCGCGGTTTCGTTCGGAAGATGGCCCCGGGCCCGCACCAACTTGCGGTGCGGGCCTCGACGCTTTCGATGGCGTCGGTGGAGCGAATGACCTGGCGGATCTCGACGTCGAAGGCCAGATAGGGCACGACTCGCTCCAGTTGGTCTCCCGCAGGCGCACGATGGCCGGATACTTGTGGCCCCAGACTTCGGAGAACTCATGGCAGCGCTCCAGCGCCGCCTCCTCGGCCGGAGCAGTGCAGACGGGTTTGAGCGCGCGTGGGATCTTGTCTCACTCCTGGCGGGTGGCGGATGGGCTCACTCCTCCAGGGAAAGGGCCTGGCTGGGGCACACGTGCGCCGCTTCGCGGGCCTTCTCGACCAGCTCGCCCTCCGGTGTCTTGTTCAGCACGACGATCGTGCCGTCGTCCTCGCTCTGGTCGAACAACGCGGGCTCAGTGAGCACACACTGTCCGGCACCGACGCACTTGCTGGTGTCCACGATGATTTTCATGGCCCTCTCCTCCTGAGACGGGGATGGCAGTTCGGCCTCTACCAGGCCACCGGAAGCTGGTAGAGGCCGTAGATGTTCGCGTCGTCCTTGAACGGCAGCTCGTCGACATCCACCGCGAGCTCCAGGCTGGGAATGCGACGGAACAGCGTGTCGAACACGATCTGTAGCTCCATCCGAGCCAGGTTCTGGCCCAGACACTGGTGCGGCCCGAACCCGAACGCGACGTGGTGGCGCGCGCCGCGCTCGATGTCGAGCTTGTCCGGGTTCTCGAACGCCCGCGGGTCCCGGTTGGCCGAATAACCCAGCGCCAGCACTCCTTCGCCGGCGCGGATCCGCTGCCCGCCGACCTCGATGTCCTCGACGCACAGCCGAGCCGTCGCCACGTCGATGATCGTGAAGTACCGCAGCATCTCCTCGACTGCGTTGAGCGTTCTGGCCGGGTCGGCCTTGATCATCGCGAGCTGCTCCGGGTTGCGGAGGAACGCCATGGTCGACAGCGAGATCATGTTCGCCGTCGTCTCGTGGCCGGCCACGAGCAGCAGAAAGCCCATGCCGACCAGTGCCGTCCGCCGGTAGGTGCCGTCCGCGCGCAGCTTGACGATCTGCCGCCCGAGCAGGTCGTCCGGCGGGTTCTCCTCCTTCTCCGCGACGAGGTCGGCCATGTAGCCCTGGACGGCTTGCGCGGCCGCCCACCGCTCCTCGGGCGGCGTCGACTGCTTGATCACCTTCACCGTGTGCTCCTGGAAGAACTCATGGTCGGCGTAAGGCACACCGAGCATCTCGCAGATCACCAGCGACGGAACCGGCAGCGACAGCGAGTCCACCAGGTCACCGGGCCGCGGCCCGGCCAGCAGCGCGTCGATCTGCCCGTCGACGATCTCCTGTATCCGCGGCCGCAGCGCCTCCAACCGGCGCACCGTGAACTCGCCGAGCACGGCCTTGCGCGCCGGCCCGTGCTCGGGCGCATCCATCGCGATCAGCATGCGCTCCTCGTCCGGCCGCCGGGACGCCGCCTCTCCCTCGACCAGCGCTGGGAAGTCCGGATGCTGCCGGTCGGCGCTGAACCGCCGGTCGTTCAACACGGTTCGCACGTCCTCGTGGCGGCTGACCACCCAGGCCCACCCGCCGTCGGGCAGACGAACGCGCGAGACCGGCTCTTCTTCGCGGATCTCTTCGTACGCCGGCGGCGGCGCGAACGGGCACGTACGGGCCATGGGGAACTCGTGCTTCTCGGCGGTAGTCATGATTTTTCCTTCCACGACGTCACGGACAGGCGAGAGAGGCTGGACAGCGAGAAGCCGTGCGTGAACGGCAGTTGGTCGACCGGTGCGACCGGGTTCGGCTCTGGAACGCGGCACGCCAAGGAGCCGCAACGGACCACCGGGACCGACAACACCGGCGGATTCAGACCCGACCCGTTCCCTCACGGGCGAAGTGCGGTTCCGCCGCTTCCAGTCGCGGTACCGAGATGCCCAGCCGTCGTGCTTCGGCCAGGGTGTCCCGGCAGATCTCACGCGGCTCCTCGGCGTCGGGGTCGGAGTGCGCCGCTAGACTCACGCGCGCGAGCGCGACATGAGCAGTCAGCCAGGCGAGCGCGGGGGCCGTCAGCCAGGTGGGCGCCCGGAACAGCAGCACACCGCCCCGGTGCCGTCGCAGGTCAAGGCCGCGCGCCTGGAGGAGCGGCAGCAGCTCCCGGCCGGCCAGCAGCCCTTCGCGCAGATCGCGCCTTGACCCGGCCAGCTTGGACAGGGACCCCAGCCGCAGGCCCTGCGAGAGCAGGCCGGCATCCGACGCGAAATGGACCCACAGCCAGCCGCGGAAGTCAGGCCGCTCCTTGAGCCGGAGCCCGGCCTTGCAAAACGCCTGGCGCACGGCCCGCTCACGGTCGGTCGGGGGCCGGCCGAGGGTGCCGAAGATGACCGACGGCAGCAGCGCCCCACGGAGCACGCCGTCCGCGCCGAAACCGCCACCGGCCTGGGGAAAGCCCCAGGCGATCCGGTCGACAGGGAGGTCGCCGATCGCGGCCGGCGGCTCGGTCCAGATGTTGCCGAAGACCAGCACCGTGGCGTGGCCGACACGCGGGGCCAGGAAGGCCGTCGCCTCCGCGAGGCGGTGGTGCGACACGCTGAGCACGATCAGGTCGAAGTCGTGGTCCGGCTCCAGCGCCTCGCGGAAGCGTACCGGCCACTTCGCGACGACGCGCTGCCCCCACACCCGGCGCCGCGTATCGAGCAGGTCGAGGTCCACCGCGTCTCCGTACGTCGCCGCGCGTCCAGGCCGGACGTAGAACTCGACGTCGTGGCCGGCCCGTTCAAGGACCCAGCCGTAGATGGTGGCGATCGCGCCTCGGCCGAACATGAGAATCTTCACGCTGCACCTCGTGGGGTACGATCGATTTGGAGGCAATCTCCACTTCTCGAAAGATATGGAGATCATCTCCATTTGTCAACGCGAGGGAACGCATGACCGCCGACAAGCCGCTGCGCGCCGACGCCAGGCGCAACCGTGAGGCCCTGATCGCCAAGGCCCGGGAGGTCTTCGACGCCGGCGACTTCTTCGACCTGCGCTTCGATGACTTCGCCCGCCTGGCCGGGGTGGGCACCGGCACGCTCTACCGCCACTTCCCCACCCGGGAGGCGCTGGCCGAGGCGGTCTACCACGGGGAAGTCGCCACGCTGTGCCACCGCGCCCGCCGGCTGCAGGCCACGCTGCCCGCGGCGGAGGCTTTGGCGACCTTCCTACGCGGCATGGTCGACCACATAGACGCCCACGAGGGCCTGGCCCGGACGTTGGCCACGCTCATGGCCGATCGCTCGGGTGCCCTCGCCGAGGGCAGCCGGGCGCTGGAGCAGGCCGTCACCGACCTGGTGGCCGCCGCCGTGCGGGACGGCGCCGTTCGCGACGACGTGGATGCCGGTGCCGTCATGATGGCGCTGCACGGCATGGGTGCGGCCCATGACCGCCCCGGCTGGCGGGCCGAGGCCGACGGTGTCATCACCCTCGTGCTGGACGGGCTGCGCAACCCGCACTCACCCCAGGCGGCCATCCGTACGCCTTCCGGCCCGTAGCGAGAGACCGGCACCACCTTCCTGCTCAACCGTTGAGCCAGGGTGCTGGTCATATCCGGCCGAGATTCCCGCTACCGGCTGGAGCACTGCTTGCAGGAAAGGCCGAGCCCGACATAAAGAGATCGGCGAGCAATGCGTGCCTGGTGCGCGGCGTTCTGACGGCCGATATCCGCTGTCGCGGCAGCGCCTGTCCTGCTAGAACACCGGCATGGCGGATCGCAGCATCGTCGTGGTTGGCGCCGGCATCATCGGGGCGTCACTGGCGTACCACCTGGCCGGGCACGGCCGACCTGTCATATTGATCGATGCGGGCCTGCCCGGGTCGGGCACCACCCGCGCTTCTTTTGCATGGATCGGACGACCGGCCGTCAGCGACTTGCCTTCGGCGCCGCTGCGTTACCTCGCGCTGGACGAGTACCGGCGGCTGGAGACCGAGCTTCCCGACTTGTCGATCCGCTGGTCGGGTTCACTGAGCTGGGACGGCTTCGACGAGACCCCGGGGCCGTGCACGAGCGATGTCGGAGCGCTGGAACCGAACCTGCTCGATCCGCCAGCCGTGGCCATCCATCGTCCGGAAGATGCGGCGTTCGACCCGGTCGCGGTGACCCATCTCCTGGTCGCCGCCGCGCGCGGTCGGGGCGCGCGGTTGCTGACGGGAATGCCGGCGACTGCCCTCGACCACCAGGCGGGCACCGTGAGCGGCGTCCGGACGACCGCCGGAGTCATTCCCGCTGAGACCGTCGTCCTGGCCGCAGGCACCGGCACGGTTGCGTTGTGCTCCGGGATCGGCATCACCCTGCCCGTCGATCCGTCACCCGCCATCCTTGTCCGGTTGCGCGCAGCGCTGGGTCTGGTCCGAACGATCATCGCGATGCCGTCGCTGGAGGTTCGGCAGCTCGACGACGGTACGGTCCTGGCTCCCACGGCCTACAGCGGCGAGAGGGACCATGCCGCGCTGCTCAGGACCGCCCGACGTGTCCGCGACCGGTTCGCTGCTTCCTTCGCCGGAGCCGGCGACACGACGACCTGCCGGCAGCCGGGGACTGTGCGTCGCCGTGACGCACTCGGCGATCACCCTGGCCGCCGCTGGCCGCCTTGCCGCCACCGAGATCCTCACCGGGTCACCAGCCCCCGAGCTCGCCGGTTGCCGGCCAGAGCGGTTCCAATGATTCTCCCAGCCATGACCTGGCCGTATCGCTGTCGAACAGCGCAGGGGCACCAGCTGCGACCTGCGGACACGGCTTGCTAGGCAATGAATGCTATTCATCCGGCCTCACGGAGCTGGAGGACGAGGATGGCGTGGGTGGGCCGGCCGGCTCCAGCGAGGTGAGCGGCGAGCCGCATGGTCGCCACCACTGACAGCCACCCCCACCACGATGTGAGCTCGCCCACTCATCTTGACCTCAATCAGAGTTGAGATTCTACCTTCATGGTGTACACGCAAGAGCTCAGCAAGGAGCTTTGCAATGCCGCCCAAACTCCCCCGCTATCGGGACGCGGTTGTCTCACACATCATGGTTGACGGTGCCGATGAAGCGCTCGAATTTTACGCCAAGGCGTTCGGAGCAGAGGAACTGTTCCGCACGGCGTGGCCCAATGGGAAGGTGTCCCACGCGGAGATCACGACCAGGACTCTCTGATCATGGTCGGCGATGCGAAGATGGGTTTTGCTTCCCCTGAGATCAAGCGTGCCGGGGGAAACGGTGTTCTGCTGCACGTGTGGGTCGATGAGGTGGACGCGTTCTACGCGCGCGCCCTCGAGGCTGGTGCGGAATCGCTTCAATCGCCGACCGACCTTTTCCACGGTGACCGAGAAGTGATCCTGGCGGACCCGTTCGGGCATATCTGGATCGTCCTGCAGCAGATCGAGGAAGTCTCGATCGAGGAGACAGTCAGGCGCGCCAATGAGCTGCTCGCCGCGGGAGTGGACACCTGAGCCCAGTGGCCCTGGTCCACATGCTGTTCCCTTGCCGGACGTCGTTGTCGACGACACCGAACGCGGTCAGCAGAACGCGGACCCCGTGCGCCCCCGAGCCTTACTTGGCGACGGTGTGGCTGAGCACGCACAGCCAACGGCCGCCACCGGGCTCGCCCCGGCCGTCCATGCCGCCACCATCGCCCGCCCCTTGGACACGGGGGCGGGGCGATGCTGCTGAACGCGTCACGAGCTCACACGGTCAGGGACACGTTGATGATGACGACGGCGAGGATCAGCAGGATCCAGGTCCATTTGTTCATGATGACCTCCCTTCGGCGTCCAGGACGATTCGGGCGGGGATGAGCATGGAGGCCGCGCCCAGCAGCGACGTGGCGCCGACGATCGCCGCGTACAGCAGCGGCGGCATGGACGGCGCCACCATGCCGGTCAGGCCGTAGCTCACGGCCGCCAGCGGAAGGACGGTCACCAGCGTGCCGAGTCCGGCGGCGAGCACCACGACGAGTAGTGTCTCGGCGCGCATCATGCGCATGATCTGGCCGCGTGCGGCACCCGCGAGTAGCAGGAGCCTGAACTCCTGGCCTCGATCGCCGACCGACAGCACCAGCGAGTTGCCGACGGAGAGGGCGATGTAGCCGAAGATCAGCAGGAGCGGCAGCGCGCTGGCGAGGAGGCCGGCGCCGGCATCGTCGGCCTGCCGGGCGGCGGACCAGTCGCTCCGGGTCACGCCCGGATGCCGCGCCACCATGGGGGCGATGTCGGCGCCGGGGCGCACGCGCAGCAGCACCGCGTCGTCCCTGCGGTGGGTGGTGTGAGCCAGGACTATGTCGCGGGGCAGGGTGATGTCGCCGAAGCCGAGCCCGCGCCGGTACACGGCCACCACCCGGGGGGTCAACGGCGTGCCGTCACCGAGCCGGATCTTGACGGTGGAGCCCACGGCGAGCCCGAGCGTCTCGGCGGCGCTGACGCTGACCGCGACCGTTCCCTGCCCGAGCCGCTCCAGGGAGCCGGACGTGACGCCCAGCTCCAACGCCTGCGCCGTGTCGATGCCCTGTGCCTGGTAGGGCAGCACCTCCGGGCTGTCCAGCAGGACGGTCTCCGCGAACACGCCGGTGCGGGCGACCGGGGTGACGGACTCCACGCCCGGCCAGCCGCGGGCCTCGGCCGCCACGCGCGGATCCACTCCGTACGGACCGCCGCGCAGGATGTGCGTGGCGGACACGCCGTCCGCCAGATCCCGCTCGGCCCCCGCGGCCACCGTGGTGGCGGTCCCGAGCTGGAGAAGCGCGAACCCGATGGCCAAGATCATGGGTGAGACCGCCGACGCCAGACGGTGGGAGCCCGCCAGCGCGTTCGCCGCCGCCAGATACCCCTCGATGCCGAACCCGCGGCACAACAAGGGCCGCAGCAGCCGCGTGCCGCCGCGAACCAACGGCGGGCCGAGCAGGACCAGCGAGACGATCATGACGAGCCCGCCGGAGGCGGCCAGCGCCACCCCGAAGACGCCACGCAACCACAGCGGCAGGAGCGCCGCTCCGGTCCCGACGAGCAGGAGCAGCGCCCCTGCCGCCGCGCGGCCCGGGCTCATGCCCGGTTGCTCCAGCGATGCCTCGGCCAGAGCCCGGGCGGGCGGGATGCGCAGCTCGCGGCGGCTGACCACCCAGGCGGCGAACTGCCCGACGAGCACGCAGACGGCGACGGCCGACAGGTAGGGGATCGGCCCGGAACGCGTCTCGAAGTCGGCCGGCATCATCCCGGCCCAGGCCAGTGCGCGCAGCAGCAGGTCGGCGACCGGGCCGCCGCATACAGCGCCCAGCACTCCCGCGGCCAGGGCCAGCACCAGCATCTCCTGGGCGAAGAGCTTGCCCATCTGGCCAGGCGAGGCGCCGACGATGCGCAGCAGCGCGGTCTGCCGGCGTCTGCGGCGGGCGGCCAGTGATCGGGTGCCCGTCACGATCACCATAGTGATCATGATGGTCACGCCGATGAACGAGCCTGCCATCGCCTGCAGGTCTCCCCGGGCCCGCCCGACGTCGCGGAACTCGACGCCGCTCCGGCCCGCGCCGGTGACGATGGTGACGGCGTGGCCGGTCAGCGCCTGTTCGATCCGTTCGGCCAGGTCGTCGGCATCGGATGCGCCGTCCGGGAGCACGCCTATCGCGTCGGCCGTGTCCGGCCTGCCGGACAGCCTGGCCGCCTCGGTCTCGGTGAAGAAGGCCAGGGGCTGCCGGGTGTCGCCCGCCACCACGCCGACCACACGGTAGCGGCCGATCTCGGCGCCGGCGGGGATCGTCTGGGAGATCACCACCTCGCCGTCGGCGGCGGGCGGGCGGCCCGAGCGCAGCCGCAGCGGGGCGAGTGCGGCCGAGCCCCAGCCATGTCCCCGGACCGCCAGAAACTCTCCCCCCGCCGACACGTCCACCGGAAAGCCGACATCGGCGATGGCCGCGCGTACGCCCGGAACCTGGGCGAGCTTCCCGGTCAGGGCGCGCGGGATCGGGGCGCGTTCGGGCAAGGGCTTGCCGTCGAAGGAGTCGGGGCCCGCGACGACGATCGGCGCGGCGGCGTACCGCTCGGGCGCGACGCCGCCGCCGAGTCCGGACGCCAGGATGACACCGCAGGCCGTGATCAGCGCGGAGGCGGCGAGCAGGGCGATGAAAGAGCCGGCCAGGCCGCTCCCGTCCCCCTTGAGGAGCGGCCACATCACCTGTCCCCCAGCGTGGTCATGCGCTCGGCCACCAGGTGGGACGACGGGGCGTCGAGGTGGCCGGCCAGGCGGCCGTCGGCGAGGAAGACGACCCTGTGGGCGTAAGAGGCGGCCACGGGGTCATGGGTGACCATCACCACGGTCTGCCTGCTCTCGACGACCAGGGCACGCAGCAGTTCGAGGACCTGACGGGCGCTGCGCGTGTCGAGCGCGCCGGTCGGCTCGTCCGCGAAGATCACCTCCGGTGCGCTGATCAGCGCTCGCGCCAGCGCCACCCGCTGCTGCTGGCCGCCGGACAGCTCGGAGGGACGGTGGTGGAGCCGGTCGGCCATGCCCACCCGGGCCGCCGCCTGCTCGGCCCGCCTCCGGTCGAACGGGTGCCCCGCCAGCCGTAACGGCAAGGTGATGTTGTCGGCCACGTCGAGCGCGGGCAGCAGGTTGTAGGCCTGGAAGACGAATCCGAGACGTTCCCTGCGCAGTACCGCCAGGCCGCACTCATCCAGGTCGCCGACGTCGATCCCCGCCAGCCGTACCCGGCCGGACGTCGGTCGTTCCAGCCCGGCGGCGCACTGCAGCAGTGTGCTCTTGCCCGAACCGGACGGCCCCATGACCGCAACGAACTCACCGGTACGCACCTCGAAGGAGACGTCGGCCAGAACGTCCACGCGGCCGTAGCTCTTGCGCAGCTCCTCTATCTCAATCACGTGGGAAAGCTATGTTCGGCGCCATCCACGTCGATATCCCCTCGGCGCGTGGCTTCAGGGTGGTGCTGGCACCACCCTGAAGTGGACTCCTGGCGCATCGTGCACAATGTCCCACGTGGATCTCCGCCCTCGCCTTGTCGCTTCAGGCAGGGCCATCGGCCATCTTGCCGCCGACTTCGGCATCGGGCTGCTCGCGTTGATCGCGTTCGCCGCGACCCTGCTCGTCGCGGCGCTCGTCCCGCTGGGTGTGGGGCTGGTGGCCCTGCCCTCGCTCACGTCCTGGACCCGCACGCTGGCTTCCCGGCAACGGCGCAGGATCGCCGACCTGCTCGGTACGCCGCTGCGTGACGGCTATCAGCCCCTAGAGGGCTCGCTGCCACACCGGATACGTGTCGCGCTGACGGATCCGGCGACCCCGCGCGATCTCGCGTGGCTCCTGGTGCACGGCGTCGCCGGCACGGCGGCCGGATATCTCGCCCTGGCGCTGCCACTGTTCGCGCTGAACGCCGTCACCGTTCCGCTGTGGTGGCAGGCGGTGCCCCACGCGTCCGTGCTGGGTTACCCGATCGACTCCTGGCCGGCCGCACTGAGCGGGATCGCGGTCGGGCTCGGCTACGGGCTGCTGGCGCTCGTCGTTCCACCGCCGCTCGCCACGGCGACCGCGCGGCTCGGCCGCGTCCTGCTCCGTCCTTCGGGGCGCGAGCGGCTGGCCGCGGTGAGCGCCGCTCGCGCCGCCGCCCTGGAGGCCCACGAACTGGAGCTCACACGCATCGAACGCGACCTTCACGACGAGACCCAGAACCGCCTGGTGACCGTGCTCATGAGCCTCGGCATGCTGGAGCGCTCGCTGGCGGAGGCGCCCGAACCCGCCCGCCTGCTGGCCGTGCGCGCTCACGAGGCCGCTTCGGACGCGCTGACCACCCTGCGGAGGGTGGTGCGGACCATCCACCCGCCCGTCCTGACCGAACGCGGCCTCGACGGCGCGGTCGCGGCGCTGGCCGCCGACTCGCCCGTCCCGTGCACCGTCACGATCGCGTCGTTCCCCCGGCTGCCCGCGGCCGTGGAAACGGCCGCGTACTTCGCCGTCGCCGAGGCGCTGACCAACCTCGCCAAGCACAGCGGGGCGGCCTCCGCGCAGGTGCGGCTGCGCATCGAGGCCGAACTCCTGGTCGTGGAGGTCGAGGACGACGGGAGCGGCGGAGCGCTGATCGTCCCAGGTGGCGGGCTGGCGGGGATCGACAGGAGAGTGGCCGCCTTCAACGGCCGTACCGTAGTGACGAGCCCGCCCGGCGGGCCGACCATGGTGAGGGTGGAACTGCCGTGCGAGTGGTGATCGCTGAGGACGACGCGCTGCTGCGAGAGGGCCTGACCATGCTGCTGGCCAGTGAGGGCATCACCGTGGAAGCCGCGGTGGACACGGCCGACGCCCTGCTCGCAGCCGTGGCCCGCCACGCTCCCGAGGCGGTCGTGGTGGACGTACGGCTGCCACCCGACTTCCGCGACGAGGGCCTGCGGGCCGCCACCGAAGCGAGGTCGAGAGTGCCGGGGCTGCCGGTGCTGGTGCTGTCGTCGTACGTCGAGGAGGCCGCCGCGGTAGAGCTGCTCCAGGACGGCGCGGACGGGATCGGCTACCTGCTCAAGCAGCGCGTGGGCAAGGTGGAGGAATTCATCGACGCGCTGCGCAGGGTCGCCGCCGGAGGCACCGCCATCGACCCCGAGGTCATCTCCCAGCTTCTGGTACGGCGCCGCGCGAACGACCCGCTGCATCGGCTGACAGCCCGGGAACGTGAGGTGTTGGGACTGATGGCCGAGGGACTCTCGAATGCGGAAATCGCCGGACGGCTGTTCCTCAGCGGTGGCGCGATCAATAAATACATCAGGAGCATCTTCCTCAAACTCGACCTGCCGCCCACTGAGACCGGCAACCGCAGGGTGCTGGCCGTTCTCACCTACCTGAAGGCGTGACGGAGACGGCGCGCACAGCAGCGTGGTCGTGACCGGGGCGATCAGCTGAACCGGTCGTAGCAGGTCTGCCAGGGCCCGTACCGCTCGGGCAGGCTGTTGAGCAGTAGCGGCGGCGGTGACGTCCCGTCGCAGGCTGGACGATGATCAGCCCGCATTCGGGAGCCTCGCACGGAGTTTCGTTCCGTGGTGCCGCCGACGTGGCGCTGCGTGCGGGAGTTTCGTTGCGGGGCTGAACAGGCCTGGTGGGCGTTGAGGGGGCGATCTGCCCACAACGCGTGAAATCCGGGGCGCAATCCCAGCGATCTGATCACGGCGGGAGGTCGCGCCAGCGTTCAGCCGACGCCAGAGCGTCCAGACTGATCCGCTCCAGGAACGCACCGCTCCTGGCCAGGCGGCGTCCCACGGGTGTGTCGAGCCCGAGCGTCTGTCCCGCCGCCTTCGTGATCTCCGCCGCCGCGAGCGTCTGCCGCGCGCTGATCACCGTCGAGTGGTACCAGGCGTCGTCGTCGACCACGTAGATGTCGCGCCGCCGCTGTGGATCACGCTCGCGCCTGATCAGCCCCTGCTGGGTCAGGTAGCCCACCGCCATGGAGATCGAGGCGGGACTGACTTTCAGCCCGCGCGACAACTCGGCCGCAGTGAGCCTGCCGTCCTCGCTCAGCCACAGGCCGATGAGCACGCGCGCCACCATTTTCGGCAGACCCATCCCGACCGCCATCTCGACCGCTCCCTCTTCCACCTCCAAGACCTTGTGGTCCTGGGGTTCGGGGGAACGGGCCGGGGTGCCGCGCCGTGCCCGCCGCGCCGCCGCGTGGTGCGCCCGCTCGGGGCGGTAGTCGCTGGGACCGCCGTTGCGGCCGACCTCACGGCTGATCGTCGACGTCGGTCGGTCCAGCCGCCTGGCGATCTCGGCGTACGAACGCCCTTCGGCCAGGCCGGCCGCGATGCGTTGGCGGTCCTGCCGGGTCAACCTTCCGTCTGGCATGACGCCAGTATTGCGTTCGGCACCACACAATGAACCTATTTCAGGCTCACCCGGCTTGGGTGACGCGATGGTTCTGAAGGACGGCGATGGCCTTGCAGAGGTGGCCGGCCTTGGACGGGCTGCAGCGTAGCTTGCGCAAGATTCTCCAGCCTTTGAG
>NZ_SMLD01000200.1:0-15875 GCF_004352805.1 Nonomuraea mesophila | reverse complement strand
CGTCACGCGCGTGGGCAGGAGGACGGGATGTCCATGACGACGCCCGACCCGACGCCCGACCCGGGGCCCGATCCGGGACCTGACCCAGGACCCGGCCCGGGGCTCGACCCGGATGAGCGCCGGTTCAGGCGGCAGGCCGCCGTGGTGCTGGGGGTGCTCGCGGCCGTGATCCTGGCGGTGGCCGTCTTCAGCACGCCGTGGCAGGCCCTGACCGCGGGGCCGCCCGACCCGGCGCGCGACTTCACCGCCGCCGAGATCGCCAGGGCGCAGGCGTTCGACGCGGCCACGTCCCTGCCGAGCTATCTCGGGCTGGCGCTCACGCTGGCCTTCGCCGCCCTGCTCGTGGCCACCCCGTTCGGGGCCAGGGTGCTGGGCCGGCTGAGGGGTCCCTGGTGGGTGCGGGTGATCCTGGGCGTCCTGGTGCTCACCGCGATCGTGGAGGCGGTCAGGTGGCCGCTCGGCGTCTGGGTCGAGACGGTGCTGCGCGACCACGGCCTGTCCACCCAGGACTGGGCGGGCTGGACCGGCGACCGGCTGAAGAGCCTCGGGGTGGAGGTCTTCCTGCTCTGCCTCATGCTGCTCGTCCTCGTCGCGCTGGCCCGCAGAGTGCGGCGGTGGTGGATCCCGGCGGCCGCGGGGGCGGGCGCGCTGACCGTGGCGATGTCGTTCCTCTACCCGGTGGTGTTCGAGCCGCTGTTCAACGACTTCACGTCCATGCCGCAGGGTTCGCTGCGCGACAACCTGCTGGACATGGCCGAGCGCGACGGCGTGCCGGTGCAGGACGTGCTGGTCGCCGACGCCTCACGGCGTACGACGGCGCTCAACGCGTACGTGTCGGGCTTCGGCGCCACCCGCAGGATCGTCGTCTACGACACGCTGCTCAAGGCCCCGCAGCCCCAGGTCGAGCTGGTCGTCGCCCATGAACTGGGCCACGCGAAGGCCGACGACGTGCTGTACGGCACGCTCGTCGGCGCCCTGGGCGCGGCGCTCGGGGCGGTCCTGCTGTATCTCGTGTTCGGCTCGGTACGCCGCCGCGCCGGTGTCGCCTCGATCGCCGATCCGCGCGCGGTCGGCGTGGTCATGGGCCTGATGACGCTGGGCTCGCTCATCATGGGCCCGGCCCAGAACGTGATCAGCCGCCACATCGAGGCCAGGGCCGACGTGCACGCACTCGACCTCACCCGGGATCCGGCGACGTTCATCGCCATGCAGAAACGGCTCGCAGTTACCAATATTTCCGACTTGTCGCCGGATGCGGTGGAATATGTGCTCTATGCCTCCCATCCTTCCAGCCCTGAGCGCATCGCCCTGGCCCGCTCATGGGCCGAGCTGAACGGCGTCCCGGTGTCGTGACCCATGCGGACGTGCTCTTCGTCACGAACGACTTCCCGCCCAGGCCGGGCGGGATCCAGTCGTTCGTGCACGGGCTCGCGCTGCGCACGCCGGGTGTGATCGTCTACGCCCCCGCCTGGCCGGGGTGCGCGGACTTCGACCGGCGCCAGCCGTACCGGATCGTGCGGCATCCCACGCGGCTCATGCTGCCGACCCCGGCCGTCGCGCGCCGGGCCGCCGCCCTGGTGGCCCGGCACCGCACGCGGACCGTCGTGTTCGGCGCGGCGGCGCCGCTCGGCCTGCTCGCGTCTCGCCTGCGCGCGGCGGGCGCGCGGCGCATGGTGATGCTCACCCACGGGCACGAGGCGTCGTGGGCGAGCCTGCCCGGATTCCGTCCCGTGCTGCGCAGGATCGGCGAGCACGCCGACGTGGTGACGTATCTGGGCGAGTACACCCGGGCCCGCCTGGCGGCGGCCATTCCCCCGGCCAAGCTCGTACGCCTCGCGCCGGGCGTGGACACCGGCCAGTTCCGCCCGGGCGCGGCCCGCCGGTCCGTCAGGGCCGAGCTGGGCCTCGACGGCAGGCCCGTGGTGGTGTGCGTGTCGCGCCTGGTGCCCCGCAAGGGCCAGGACCAGCTCATCAGGGCCTGGCCCCGGGTGTCGCGGGCGGTGCCGGACGCGGTCCTGCTGCTGGTGGGCGACGGGCCCTACCGCCGGACGCTGGAGCGGCTGGCGGCCGGGCAGAAGGCGGTCAGATTCACCGGTACGGTGCCCGCGGCCGAACTGCCCGGCTACTACGCGGCAGGCGACGTGTTCGCGATGCCGTGCCGTACCCGGTGGAACGGGTTGGACGTGGAAGGGCTCGGGATCGTGTTCCTGGAGGCGTCGGCGACGGGGCTGCCGGTGGTCGTGGGCGCCTCCGGCGGCACGGCCGACACGGTGCGGCCCGGCGAGACGGGGCTGGTCGTCGACGGGGAGGACGTCGACGACATCGCGCGGGCCGTCGTCGAGCTGCTGAGCGACCCCGGCAAGGCGCGCAAGATCGGCGCGGTCGGCCGCGACTGGGTGGCGGCCGAATGGGCGTGGGAACACGTGGCCGCCCGCTTCCACGCCCTGCTCGCGGGCCCCTCCTAGCCCTTGGCCGATCCCAGCGTCAGCCCGGCCACGAACTGTTTGTGCAGCAGCTGGAAGACGATCAGCGTCGGCAGCGCCACCAGCATCGACCCGGCGGCCAGCAGGTTGTAGTCGGTGAAGAACTGGCCGCGCAGGTTGTTCAGCGCCGAGGTGACGGGCAGCTTGTCGCCCGACGACATCAGCACCAGCGCCCACAGGAAGTCGTTGTACATCCACGTGAACTGCAGCGTGGACAGCGCCGCCAGCACCGGCCGGCACAGCGGCAGCGTCAGCCGCCAGTACCGTCTCCACACCCCGGCCCCGTCCACCAGCGCCGCCTCGCTGATCTCCTCGGGGATCGTGCGCATGAAGTTCGCCATCACGAAGACGCAGAAACCGAACTGAAACGCCACGTGGATGAGGATCAACCCCAGGTAGGAGTCGTAGAGCGAGCGCGAGTCCGACAGCCAGGCGGGCAGCGGGACCAGCGTGTAGAGGGTGTAGAGCGGCGTGATGAGCACCTGCGGCGGCAGCAGGTTGCCGGCGGTGAAGACGATCAGCAGCGCCTTGCGCCCCGGGATGCGCAGCCGCGCGATGGCGAACGCCGTGAACGAGGCCAGGAACAACGTGACCAGCACGCCGGGGATGACGATGATCAGCGTGTTCAGGTAGTAGCGCGGCAACTCCGCCTGGGTCCACGCCTGTGCGTAGTAGTCGAGCGTGAGGTCGTCCGGCAGCGAGAAGTAGCCCAGGCGGGCGGTCTCCTCGTACGGCCGCAGCGACGCGTACACCGCCAGCGTGAGCGGCAGCAGCCAGCCCAGCGCCACCAGCGCGAGGAAGACGTGCAGCAGGACGCGCAGCGGCCGCACGCGACGCCGCGCGGCGGGCCCGCGCGGCTGCGACGGGGGAGCGGAGGCGGGGGCGGTGAGCGTCATCGTTCCTCCCTGAACAGCTGCGACAGGTAGGTGACGATGAACGCCAGCGAGATCACCAGCAGGATCACCGCGGATCGCCGAGCCGAACCCGATCCGGCTGGCCTCGCCCACGATGTTCTCCGTGACCAGCACCGACAGCAGTTCGAGCCCGTTCCTGCCCTTGTTGATGGCGTAGACGATGTCGAACGCCCGCAGCGCCTCGACGGCGCCCCGCCCTTGCCGGCTCTGCGACGTGCGGAGCCTGCGCCCGTGACGGCGCCACCGCGGCCCTGGCAGCCGCCCCCGGCGGGCGGGTGGCCGTGGCGTGGGGCGACTCCGCGCAGGTGCTGGCCGCGCGGGACGAAGGGCGCGCCTCCGTCGTGCCGGCGCTGCCGGGCGGCAACCTCCCGGTGGCCTTCTACGGGACGCGGCTGGTGTTCGGCATGCCCCGCGACGCGCCGCCCATGGGGGTCACCGTCTACGATCCGGCCACCGGCGCGAGCAAGGAGGTCAAGAGCCGCAGCCGCGGCGTGGAGGGCGTGGGGGAGGTGCTGGGCTGATCGGCGCGGACCCCTCTCCGGGGCCCCGCGCGGCGGTTCAGCGCGCGCCGTACAGGTCGTCGATCTCCTGCTGGAAGTCGCGCAGCACCACGTTGCGCTTGATCTTCAGGGTGGGCGTGAGGTGCCCGCTGTCCTCGGTGATGTCGGCGGCCAGGACCACGAACTTCTTGATCTGCTCCGCCTTCGACACCGAGCCGTTCGCCCGGTCGACCGCCGCCTGGATGCTCGCCAGGACCTCGGGGTCGGTGCGCAGCCGCTCGGCCGTCGCCCCTTCCGGCATGGCCTCAGGGTCGAGGGTGACGAGCGCCGCCACGAACGGCCGGCCGTCCCCGACGACCATGGCCTGGGAGATCATGGGGTGGGCGCGCAGCGCGTCCTCCAGGGGCCCGGGCGCGACGTTCTTGCCCGCCGCCGTCACCAGGATCTCCTTCTTGCGCCCGGTGATCCGCAGGTAGCCGTCGGAGTCGAGCTCGCCGATGTCGCCGGTGTGGAACCAGCCCTCGGCGTCGACCACGTCGTCCGTGGCCGCGTCGTTCTTCCAGTAGCCGGCGAAGACGTTCCTGCCCTTGGCCAGGATCTCGCCGTCGTCGCCGATGCGCAGCGTGACGCCCGGCAGCGGCTTGCCGACCGTGCCGATCTTGTTGGCGCCCGGCATGTTGACCGAGCAGGGGGCCGACGTCTCGGTCAGGCCGTAGCCCTCGAAGACCTCGATGCCCACGCCCCTGAAGAAGTGGCCGAGCCGGTCGCCGAGCGCCGAGCCGCCGCACACCGCCGCGGAGAGCCTTCCGCCGGTGGCGGCGCGCAGCTTGGCGTACACCAGCCGGTCGAACACCGCTCGCCGCAGCCGCAGCCCGAGCGGCGCCCCGCCGGAGCTCTCCGCGCGGCTCCAGGCCACCGCGACGTCCACCGCGCGGGCGAAGATCGCGCCCTTGCCTCCCGTGATGGCCTTCTGCTCGGCGGAGTTGTAGACCTTCTCGAAGACGCGCGGCACGCCGAGCAGGAACGTCGGCTGGAAGCCCTGCAGATCGGGGGCGACGTTCTTCATGTTGGGGGTGTGCGCCATGACGGCGCCCGCCTCGAACAGCACCACCTGGATCATCCGCGCGAAGATGTGCGCCAGCGGCAGGAACAGCAGCGCGGCCGGGTCCTTGCGGGCGAACAGCGGCTCCAGCGGCCCCCGCAGCACGTTGAGCGCGGTGAACAGCAGGTTGTCGTGGGTGATCCGGCAGCCCTTGGGCCGGCCGGTGGTGCCCGAGGTGTAGACGATCGTGGCCAGGTCGGAGGAGGTGACCCGCTTCCTGCGCTCGTCGACGGCGGAGGCCGGGACACCCTCGGCGTCGAGCGTGCCGTCGATCCGCCAGACGGCCTTGAGATCCGGCGCCGCCTCGCGCACGGTCTCCTCGTGCGCGTCGAGCTCGACGAACGCCGCCACGGCCTCGCTGTCGGAGATGATCCACGCCACCTGGCCGGCCGAGGAGGTCTCGTAGATCGGCACGGTGACCGCGCCGATGGACCAGATGGCGTAGTCGACGAGGGTCCACTCGTAGCGGGTGCGCGACATCAGCGCCACCCGGTCGCCGTGCTCGACGCCCGCGGCGATCAGCCCTCTGGCCACCTCGACGACCTGGTCGCGGAACTCGGCCGCGGTGACGACGGGCCAGCCGGCGTCGGTCCTGCGGCGCATGACCACGGCGCCCGGCCGCTCCTCGGCCCGCGTGAAGACGGTGTCGGCCAGGCCGGCGGAGGCAGGCACGTCGACCATGACGGGGACGCTGTACTCGCGCACGGATCAACTCCTCTTCGTGACGACCTGGCCTGGACGTTACCGCGCCAAGTTACGCGCTGGTAGCTCCGTCACTGAGGCGTTATGTCACGCTAGCAGGCGGGGCTCTTAGGATTTCCCTCATGAGGGTCCATGTGGTGAGCGACGTGCACGGCAGGGCCGACGCGCTGGCCGGAGCCGGCGACGGCGCCGACGCGCTCATCTGCCTCGGCGACCTGATCTTGTTCATCGACTACGACGACCACGCGCAGGGCATCTTCCCCGACCTGTTCGGCGCCGAGAACGCCTCCGCGTTCATCGCCCTGCGCACGGCCAAACGGTTCGACGAGGCCAGGGCCATGTCGGCGCGGCTGTGGGCGACGCTCGGCGGCGACCCGCGCGAGCACATCGAACGCAACGTGCGCGCCCAGTACGAAACCCTGTTCGCCGCCATGCCCGCCCCCGCCTACCTCACCTACGGCAACGTCGACGTCCCCTCCCTGTGGGCCGACTACCTCAGACCGGGGCTGCAGGTGCTCGACGGGCAGGTCACCGAGATCGGCGGCCTGCGGTTCGGGTTCGTGGGCGGCGGGCTCAAGACCCCCTATCGCACGCCGTACGAGATCGGCGACGAGGAGTACGCGGCCAAGGTCGAGGCGGTCGGCGAGGTCGACGTGCTGTGCTGCCACATCCCGCCGGCCGTGCCCGAACTGCTCTACGACGTGGTGGCCAGGAGGTTCGAGCGCGGCAGCGAGGCCACGCTGGAGGCGATCAGGCGCACCCAGCCGCGCTACGCGCTGTTCGGCCACGTGCACAACCCGCTGCACCGCCGCACCCGGATCGGGCGCACCGAATGCGTCAACGTCGGCCACTTCCGGGGGCTGGGCGTCCCGTACGTGCTGGAGTGGTGAACCTGGTGTGGTGAACCTGGAGATGTGAACGCGGACGGCGCCGTACGTCCCGCGCGGCGCGTTGTGCATTACGGTGGTCGCATGGCTGATCGCACCACTTCGAGCACCACCATCGGCGCCGGTCGCGCCGATGTCATGGCGGTCATCGCGGACTTCCCCTCCTACCCGGAATGGGCGGGGCAGGTCAAGAGCGCGGAGGTCGTCTCCACCGGTCCCGACGGCAGGCCGCGGCAGGTGCGATTCGCCCTCGACGCCGGCCCGATCAGCGACACCTACACCCTCGGCTACACCTGGCACGACGACGACGGCGTGAGCTGGCAGGTGGTCGAGCCGGGCAGGATGGTCTCCGACCTCAGGGGGAGTTACCGGCTGGCCGGCTCGGGCAGTGACACCGAGGTGACGTACGAGCTGACGGTCGATCTCAGCGTGCCCATGATCGGCATGATCAAGCGCAAGGCGGAGAAGGTGATCGTGGACACCGCGCTCAAGGGTCTCAAGAAGCGCGTCGAGGGCCGCTGAGTTGAGCCCGCGGGTTCTGCTCTTCACCGGCAAGGGCGGCGTCGGCAAGACCACGGCCGCCGCCGCGACCGCCACGCTCGCCGCCGCCCGCGGCCTCAAGACGCTGATCGTCTCCACCGACACCGCCCACTCGCTGGCCGACGCGCTCGGCGCCGAGCCCGGCGAGATCGCGCCGGGGCTGCACCTGCACCAGGTCGACACCCAGAAGACGCTGGAGCGCCACTGGGGCGAGCTGCGCGAATACGCCAAGGGCGTGCTGGCGGAGCTGGGCCTCGACGAGGTCACCTCCGAGGAGATCACCGTCCTGCCCGGCGCCGAGGAGGTCATCGCGCTGCTGGAGCTGCGCGAGCACGCCCGCGAGGGCCGCTGGGACGTGATCGTGGTCGACTGCGCGCCCACGGCCGAGACGCTGCGGCTGCTGGCCCTGCCCGAGGCGCTCGACTGGCACGTCAGCAGGCTGCTGCCAGTGGGGCGCAGGCTCGTGCGGCTCGTCTCGCCGTTCGTGCGCAGCGTGGCCCACGTCAGCGCGCCGGGCGAGGACGTCATGAACGCGGGCGAGCGTTTCCACCGCGGCCTGATGGAGGTGCGCGAGCTGCTGACCGGCGACCACGCCTCCGTGCGGCTCGTGCTCACGCCGGAGGCCGTGGTGCTCGCCGAGGCCAGGCGCACCATGACCTCGCTCAACCTGTACGGCTACCGCGTCGACGCCGTCGTCGCCAACCGCGTCTTCCCCGCGGGCGAGGCCGACGAGTGGCGTGCGCGGTGGGTGGAGGCGCAGTCGAGGCTGCTGATTGAGGCGGAGGAGTCGTTCGCGCCGCTGCCCGTCCACGTCGTCCCCTACCTGCCCGCCGAGCCCGTCGGCAGGAAGGCCCTGGCCGAGCTGGGCGCGTCGATGTACGGCGAGTCCGACCCGTTCGCCCCGCACTCCATCGAGCCGCCGCTGCGGATGAGCGCCGACGAACTGGCCCTCGCCCTGCCCGGGGCCGACCGCGACGACGTCGACCTGGCCCGCAAGGGAGACGAGCTGATCGTCACCGCCGGCCCCTACCGCCGGATCCTGGCGCTGCCGGCCGCGCTGGCCCGCCGTAAGATCAGCGCAGCCTCGCTCCGCGACGGCGTGCTCAGCGTGCGGTTCGGCGATCCCGCGTGACGGCGATTTCTGCATTACGGTTCAGGTCGGGGAGCGAATCCGCAACCTGACGAGTTGAGGAGGATGAGCGACCCCATACGCAGGGAGGGCCAGATGACCGAGAGCAACGACAGAGATCCGATCGGGACGGTCGCCGACGAGGCGCGCAAGCTGTTGGAGTCGATCCAGGGGCGGGCCACCCGCCAGGTCGGCAAGTCCGTGTTCAACTCGTTCACCGGCGGCGGCGCGCGCAGAGAACGCGACGTCTGGGAAGAGGCGGTGTCCGAGCCGCACGACGAGTACATCTGCCGTGCCTGCCCGGTCTGCCGGGCGATCGCCGCTCAGCGCGAGTCCGGCTCCGACGTGACGGGGCACCTGGTGGCCGCGGGCGGTGAACTGTTCGCCGCCGTGCGCGGCGCGCTCGACGTACTCAGCAAACCGCCCGCCCCCCGCAGGCAGCGCGACGACCGGGATCGCCGCGACAATGTGGAACACATAGATCTGGGATAGGGAGACACGGGCAATGCTCACGATCGGTGTCGACATCGGCGGAACCAAGGTGGCCGCCGGTGTGGTCGACGACGACGGCGAAATCGTCGAACACACGCTCAGGCCCACCGCCGCCGACCGCCCTGAAGTGGTGGCCGAGACGGTGGCCGACGTCGTTCGCGAGCTGGCGGAGGGCAGGCAGGTCGAGGCGGTCGGGGTCGGCGCGGCCGGGTTCGTCGACGAGACCAGGTCGATGGTGCGCTTCGCCCCCAACCTCGCCTGGCGCGAGGAGCCGCTGCAGAAGAAGATCAGCGGCCTGGTCGGCCTGCCGGTCGTGATCGAGAACGACGCCAACGCCATGGCCTGGGGCGAGACCCGGTTCGGCGCGGGGCGGGGCCAGTCCCAGGTGGTGTGCGTGACGCTCGGCACCGGCATCGGCGGCGGCCTGGTCTTCGACGGCGCGCTCTATCGCGGGCGCTGGGGCATGGGCGCCGAGCTGGGCCACATGCAGGTGGTGCCCGGCGGCCGGCCGTGCGGCTGCGGCAACGTCGGCTGCTGGGAGCAGTACGCCAGCGGCCAGGCCCTCGTCAAGGAGGCCAGGGAGATCGCCGAGGCGCAGCCTGAGCGGGCCGAGACCCTGCTGGGACTGGCCGGCGGCAAGATCGAGGGTGAGGAGGTCACCGAGGCCGCGCGGCTGGGCGACGACGCCTCGCTGACCGCGTTCGGCAACCTCGCCGACTGGCTGGGCCAGGGCATGGCCGATCTGGCCGCGGTGCTCGACCCCGGCTGCTTCATCGTGGGCGGCGGGGTGTCCCGCGCCGCCGACCTGTTCATCGACCGGGCCCGCGAGACCTTCGCCGAGCGGCTCACCGGGCACGGGCACCGGCCGCTGGCCGAGGTCAGGCTGGCCGAGCTGGGCGCCTCCGCCGGCGTGGTGGGCGCCGCCGACCTGGCCAGGCGCCGCTAGCCGATCCTTACGTGACGATCCGCGTAGCGGCCTACAACCTGCACGGGTTGCGCGACGACGTTTCCGCGCTGACCAGGGTCATCACCGCCATGCGCGCCGACGTGCTGTGCGTGCAGGAGGCCCCCAGGTTCGTACGCTGGCGGGCCAGGCGCAGGGCGCTGGCCGCCGCCGTCGGGCTGCGTCCGGCCACCCCGGGCAGGCTCGGCGGCGTCGCCGTGCTCACCGGGCCGCGCGTCAGCGTGCTGCACGCCGAGAGCCGCGCGCTGCGGGCCTTCTTCGGGCTGGAACGGCGCGGGCTGGCGATCGCCGTGGTGGAGGCGGAGGGGGCGCGGCTGGCCGTCGGCTCGCTCCACCTCGACCTCAACGACCCCGCCAGGGTGCACCACGCGGCCGAGGCCGTGGCCCTGGTGGAACGCGCGGCCACCCGGCTGGACGCCACGATGGTGCTGGGCGGCGACATCAACGAGCAGGACCACCAGCCCGCCTGGCGTTATCTCGCCGGGCGGCTGGCCGACTGCTACGCGGTGGCGCCCAAGGGCGACGGCCTGACCTTCCCCGCGCGGGCGCCCTCGGTGCGCATCGACGGGGTGTTCGCCGCGCGCGACGCGCGGGTCGTGTCGTGCGGGGGAGTGGACGCACCGATGGCCGATCTGGGTGCCGCTTCCGACCATCTGCCGGTCATCGCAGAGTTGCGAGTTGGGCTGTAACGGGCAAGAGGGGCTCGCGAGCCCGTAGCATTCAATCATGACCCGTCGCTCTCAGCGGCGTGCGCTCTCCTTGATCTTGGCGACGTCCGTGGCCTTGACACAGGCCTCGCCCGCCGCGCATGCCGATCCCCGTCCCGCCACGATCGAGGCGTGGCAGAAGTCGACCAGCGTGCGCCTCCAGGCCGACGGTTCGCTCTCCGACGTGCTCGCGGTCTCGGCCGACGACGTGTGGGCCGTGGGCCAGCAGGAGATCTGGGACGTCTGGAAGAACCGCGGCGCCATCCGCCACTGGAACGGCAAGAGCTGGGCCGAGGTGCCGGTGCGCGACGCGACGGCCGCGGGAAACCTGCGCAGCCTGGCCGCCGTGTCGGCGTCCGAGGTGTGGACGGTCGGCGACGGCCACGACGGGCTGCCCTATCTCGCGCACGGCGACGCGTCCGGGTTCGACCGGGTCAGGCCCCAGGGCCTGCGGGCGGGCGACTGGCTCGGCGGTGTCGACGCCAAGGCGGGGCGCATCATCGCGGTCGGCAGCCGCGAGAAGAACGGGCTCATCCTCACCGGGCACGGCAACTCCTGGACCGTCCACGAGACCAGGGAAAAGGGCGCGCTCTACGCGGTCGCCGACGGCTTCGCCGTCGGCGACACCGGCACCAGGCCGCTGATCGTGCACCAGTCGGGCAGTTCGTGGAAGTCGATGGCGGTGCCCTCCATCCCCGGCGGCTACCTGCGTGACGTGCACGTCGACAACTCCAAGCGGGCGGTGGCCGTCGGAGGCGTCTACCACGGCCCCGGCGACATCACGCCGCTCGTGCTGACCTGGAACGGCAAACGCTGGCGTCAGCAGCGGCTGCCCCGCTCCCAGGCCAGGCTCTACGGCGTGACGGGCGACGGCAAGGGCCGCTACTGGATGGCCGGCTACGACCCGTCGCGGGCGGGGGAGCCGTTCATGATGCGCTGCGAGAAGGGCGAGTGCGAGATCATCCGCGGTCGCGCCAAGCAGGGCAGGAGCAGCGTACGCCTGCAGGCGGTGGCCTATCTCGCCGGCAAGGGCGCGGTCTGGGCGGTCGGCCACGCGGTCGACACCGCCGACCGCTACACCGACGTGGTGGAGGCGTTCGCGCCGAAGACCACCACGGCGAAGTCGTAGGCCGGGTTTCTGCGGCGGCGGGCGCAGGCCCGGCGCCTACGGCGGCGAAGTCTCGTGGGCCCGGCGCCTACAGCACGGCGCCGTCGTCCCAGCCGGAGTCGTTGGAGGGCGGGCCGTCGCCCATGCGCACCACCAGCGCCACGAACCCGCCGATGAACGCCGCCACCGCCGTGAACAGCGCCCACCCCTCCATGTGCCAGTTGGCCATCGCGGCGACCAGGAGGTAGGCGGGGCCGCCGAACAGCGCCGCCCACGCCAGCTTGGTCGGCAGGTCGAGTTTGGGCAGGGGCGGCGGCGGGGGCGGCACGAAGTGCTCCTCGTCCGCCTCCGCCTCCGCCTCCTCCTCCTCCTCCTCCTCCTCGTCGTCGTCGCCGTCGTCCCGCCGGTCAGTGCCGTCCTCGGGCTCGTCCGGGCCGTCAGGCCGTGCGGAGGGCTCCTCCGACGGCTTGACCACTCTGCGGGTGGGCTCGGCGGGGACGTTCTCGCTGTCCGGCCATGGCTGGTCGGCCGAGTCGCGCTCGGCGGTGTCGTTGAAGGACGCGACGATCTGCCGCCAGACCTCGTCCTCGTCACTCTGGGGCGTCACCTAGATGGGCCTCTCCACAGCGATCGCGACTTCCCCCTGGGTGCGATCAGTCCCTCTGCAAGGGTACCGAGGCATGTGTCCGGATGAAGCCGAGGCTCCCGGCAAAGATCCTGTCGGCATCGTTGTCCAGCGTCGCAACATGGTAGCTATCGGTAAGCTCCTCGATCGTGGCCTGCGGCACCTTCTCCCGGATGATCGCCACACTTGCCGGCTTCACCACGTGGTCCTCGATGCTGCGGTAGACCAAAAGCGGTTGTGTCACCTTCGCCAAGTCGGCCTGCACCAGCGACCACAACTCCGGCAGTGAGGCGGCGGCCTTCACCGGGGTGCGGGCGTAGGCGAGTTCGGTCACGCCGGGCTTCTTGACGTCGCCCGCGACGCCGGGCACCGACGGCACGAACCATTTCAGCAGCGGGGCCAGCCGCATCAGCGGCACGTCGTTCGCGATCGACGGGTTGACCACGATCACGCCCCTGATCGCCGGGCCGTGCACCTCGGCCATTCGCAGCGCCAGGCAGCCCCCGAGCGACAGCCCCGCCACGAACACCTCCGTGCACCGGCCCCGGAGGACCTCGAACGCCTTCTCCACCTCGGCGTACCAGTCCTCCCAGCGCGTACGGTTCATCTCCTGCCACCGGGTGCCGTGCCCGGGCTGGCGGGGCAGCGAGACGCTCACCCCGTGCGCGGCCAGGAACTCGCCCCACGGCCGGAGCGACTGGGGGGTGCCGGTGAACCCATGGCACAGCAGCACCCCGACCTGTCCCGCTTCGTGGTGGTAGGACTCCGCACCTGGCATGAGCGGCATAACAGCTCCTCCGTGCTGTTTCATTCCGGCAATTTGATCCCGGAACGGCCCGATCGTCGCACGTTCTAGGGTGTTTGTGCGAGAGGTGGTGTAGGAGCATCCCCCGCGGGATGGGAAGATGACTCTGGTCACCGACAATGCGCTGAGGAAGAGGTGCCGGGGTGTTCTACTGGGTGGTCAAGGCCATCTTGGGGCCGATCCTCCACCTTGTCTTCAGGCCATGGACCGAAGGCGCGGAAAACGTGCCCAGGCAGGGGCCCGCGATCCTGGCCGGCAACCATCTGTCGTTCGCCGACCATTTCTTCGGGCCGCTGCAGATCCGCCGCAAGGTCATCTCCCTGGGCAAGGCCGACTACTTCACCGGGCGGGGCGTGAAAGGTTTCTTCACCCGCCTGTTCTTCAGCGGCGTCGGCACCGTGCCGATCGACCGCTCGGGAGGCAAGGCCAGCGAGGCGGCGCTGCGCACCGGGCTGCGCATCCTGCGTGAGGGCCACATCCTCGGCATCTATCCCGAGGGCACCCGCTCGCCCGACGGCCGCCTCTACAAAGGCAAGACCGGCGTGGCCCGGCTCGCCCTGGAGTCGCGGGTGCCGGTCATCCCGTGGGCCATGATCAACACGTACGAGATGATGCCGCCGGGGCGGCCGCTGCCCAAGCTCGGCATCCGGCCGGGCGTCAGGTTCGGCAAGCCGCTCGACTTCTCCCGCTATTACGGGATGGAGGATGACCGGCTGGTGTTGCGCGCGGTGACCGACGAGATCATGTACGCGCTGATGGAGCTGTCGGAGCAGGAATACGTCGACAAGTACGCCGCAAGCGCCCGCGTCGAGATGGAGCGCGCCGCGCGTGCGGCCGCCGCGAAGGGCTAGTGTCGCTGCGTAACGGTGTGCTAACTTAGAGTTAGCATGGGTGGTGCATCCTTCGCCGCGCATGGATCAGTGGCCTGCCTGCGGGGCATGCCGAAGCCGCGTCACATCTCAGTGGGACGACCGTAAGGCGCGTTCCGTCTTCCGCATGGCGGTCGTCATCGTATGCAGCTCCTCACGACTGAGCCGGTCGATCAGATAGGCACGCACCACCTCGACGTGGCCGGGCGCCACCCGTTCCAGGCAGCGCATGCCGGCGTCGGTGAGCACTGCCAGCACCCCGCGCTCGTCCGAGGGGCAGTGTGCCCGCTCCACCAGCCCGGCCTTCTCCAGCTGCGTGATCTGATACGTCAGCGCGCTCTTCGACGCCACGACGTCTCTGGCCAGCTCCGTCATGCGCATCTGGTGGTCGGGGGCGGCCGAGAGCCGCACCAAGATCTCATACTGCGGGTGCGTCAACCCCGCCGCGGCCTTGAGCTGCTCCTCGATGCGGCGCTCCAGCAGGTGAAAAGTGGACACGAAGGCATGCCATGCCGCCATCTCCGTCGCGTCCAGCCATCGGGGGTCCATCACCGCCTCAGTGTAGGCGCAGGCCACGACGCTTCCGCGGACAGGTCGCTGACTCGGCGGCCTGACTTCTTGTTCGGATTTGAACATCACGGCTAGAGTTGTCGTTCAAAACTGAACGACAATCAAGGAGGTCGCATGATCGATCAGGCGCGCCCCATCGTCCTGTTGCTCGCGAGGATCGCCATCGGCGTGATCTTCATCGTGCACGGCTACCAGAAGTTCGCGACCATGGGCATCGCGGGCACCACCAAGTTCTTCGAGTCCGTCGGCATTCCGCTGGCCGGGGTGGCCGCGCCCGCCGTGGCCACGCTGGAGGTCGTGGGCGGGCTCGCGCTGATCGCCGGCGCCGCGCTGCCGATCGTGGGCTCGCTGCTGGCGCTCAACATGCTCGGCGCGATCGTCTTCGTGCACGGCGCGAACGGGTTCGGCGCCGGCGAAGGCGGCTACGAGTTCGTCCTGGCGCTGGCCGCGGCGAGCCTGGCCATCGGCTTCAGCGGCGGCGGCGCCTTCGCGCTCGACCGCGTGCTCGGCCGCCGCGGCGGCGCCGCGACGGTGACCGCCTAGCACCGGCGGCAGGGCTCAGGACAGGTGCGCGCGGATCTGCCGGATGTACTCGGGAGTCGTCCGGCAGCAACCTCCGATCAGCGACGCGCCCGCCCGCTGCCACTCCTTGGCGGCCTGGCCGTACTCCACCGGGTCGGCCAGGCCCACCCAGCGGCGGCCGACCGGATCCCACGACTCACCCGAATTGGGATAGACCACGATGGGCAGGGCACCTGACAGGCAGGAGATCAGGCCGGGGATGTGGCGCGGCGCGGTGCAGTTGACGCCGACGGCCACCGCCTGCGAACGCCCCGCGAACAACGCGGCGGCCTCCCGGATCGGCGTCCCGTCATTGAGATGTTCGCCGTCCCTGCAGGAGAAGCCCACCCACGCCTTGACCTCCGGCGTGTGGCTCAGCAGCCGGGCCAGCGCCCGCGCCTCGGGGAACGACGGGATGGTCTCGCAGGCCAGCAGATCGGCCCCCGCCTCCGCGAGGATCTCCCAGCGCGGCAGGTGCCAGGCGAACAGGCCGTCCTCGTCGAGGTCGTAGTCGCCGGTGTACTCGGCGCCGTTGGCCAGGTAAGCGCCGTAAGGGCCGACCGACGCCGCCACCAGCCCGCCGCCCGCCTCGTCACGCGCCTGGCCGGCCAGCTCGACCGACAACCTGAGCAGCCGCTCCGCCTCCACCACGTCAAGCCCGCGCCGGACGAAACCCGGGATCGTGGCCTGGTAGCCGGCGGTCGTCGCCACGTCGGCGCCCGCCGCGAAATAGGAGGCGTGGGCCTGCCGGATCAGCTCCGGCTCCTCCAGCAGCAGCCGCGCCGACCACAGCTCGTCGCGCAGATCCGCGCCGAGCCGTTCGAGCTGGGTGGACAGGCCGCCGTCCAGGACAAGTGTCGTCACCTCTTCAGGGTATGAGCACCCGGGCGGCCCCGGTACGCGCTGATCACCCACCC